>JAODGV010000054.1 GCA_025464425.1 Methanosarcinales archaeon
AATTTGAGCCGAAAATAATCGGATTTACATGTAACTGGTGTACATACGCATCAGCAGACCTTGCAGGGACGTCGAGGAAGAAGTATCCACCGAATACCCGGATAATAAGGCTTATGTGTTCAGGGCGACTGGATCCGATGTTTGTGCTCAGGGCATTACTGAATGGAGCGGATGGCGTATTCATAGGTGGCTGTCATCCCGGGGAGTGCCATTACATAAAGGGTAATTTCTATGCCAGGCGGAGGATAGCGGCGATAAGGACGATACTGAAGGAACTGGGGATGGCTAACCGCGTGAGGTCTGAGTGGATAAGCGCATCAGAGGGTGACAAGTTTGCGAGTGTGATGAAGGAGATGGCGGCGCAGATAAAGGAGATGGGACCCAATCCATTGAGAGGTAAGGTACTATGAAAGGAGTGGAGCTGGCAATAGGGGATTTAAATGGCGTTTTAAAAGGCTTGCTGGAGAAGGAGGTTGTGGATTGTCTTATAATACCACACAGTGTCGGTAATAACATCGCATACATGCTGGTGACCGATCCGGATAAGATAGGTGGAGAAGGAATCTTCGCACCTTCATTCAGTGTGAATGCCGCCGGGCTGGTGAAAGGCTGGACGATAAAGAGCAAGGTGGGTCTGGTGGCGAAGCCATGTGAGATAAGAGCAGCGATAGAACTGGTGAAACTGAATCAGATAGATAAAGAGAGTGCACTGCTTATCTCCGTTGATTGCCCGGGTGCATTTGAGAATCAGGTTTATGCAGACCACAGGGATGAGATAGGTGAATGGATAGACAGTGCGAAGATAGAGGAGCTGAAGAGCAAGGGCGTGGAGCTGAGAGAAGCGTGTAAGATATGCAGTAACAGACTCGCAGACGTTGGAGATATCGCGGTTGTGAGGCGAGAAGGGGAGAAAGTGGTGGTTGCGGCTTTGACGCCGATGGGCGAATCCGCGTTGAATGCGCTCGGCATGGAACTGGAGGATAAGGATATAGAGCGTAAAGACGAGAAAGCGAAGATAGCGGATGCGGCGAAGAAGAACGAAGAGTCATTACCGAAGATAGGCAGTATAGAAGCGCTGGAGGAGTTCTTGAGAGACTGCATAGTGTGCAAGAACTGCAGGGATGTATGTCCGGTATGCTACTGTAAGGAATGCTTCTTTGACCAGCCGCTGGGTAACCCTGTGAGTGGCGACATGCTGAACCTCGGTGTGATCAGAGGTGCAATAGGATTACCCACGAACCAATTGTTTTACCATCTGACGAGGGTGTATCACGTAAGTGCGACGTGCGTGGGTTGCGGCGCCTGTGCGGATGCGTGTCCGAAGGAGATACCACTGACGAGATTCTATCCGGTGATAACGAAGAAGGTACAGGAGATGTTCGAGTACGTACCGGGTAAGGATGTGGAAGAGCCGATACCGTTTACGACGTACGAGGAGGAGGAGCTTGAAGACCGGCTGCGATGAGTGAATAACAAGAAAAATGATAAAGACATGGGAATTAGACCCTGAGTTCAAGTACGAGATAATGAAGGAGTCCGGGGGAGAGCATCTGACCGCGTGTTTCCAGTGCAGTACATGCACCTTAGGGTGTCCATTGACTGAGATTATACCGACATACAATCCGCGTAAGATAATACAGATGAGTTTGCTCGGTATGCGGAACGAGGTACTGACGAATCCTGATCTGTGGGTGTGTCTGATATGTCAGACATGCACAGCGAGATGTCCGCAGGACGTTCGGATAGCGGATTTGCTGGGTGCGATAAGGCGAATAGCGGAACGAGAGGAGGAAGCGGGCAAACTTAAGATAGAGAGTGTGAGACCTTCGTTTGATAAAGCATTTATGCATCAGATCCAGAAATACGGGCGGCTATATGATATGGGGCTGGCAATGGAATATTACAGAGAGAAGGAGGGTTCGTTCTTCAAGGGAATGATGACGATGTCGAAGGATTACAAGAAGTTCGGGATGCGGTTATTCAAGAAGGGCAAGATGGGCGTGAAGTCGATGTTTCCGGTGAAGGTCAAGGACAGGGAGGTAATGAAGAAGATATTTGAGCATATGGAGGCTGAGAAGGGATGAGCAATCGTAAATATGGATATTATCCGGGTTGTCCATCGGAATCAACGGCAATAGAGCAGGACATGTCAGTGAAGGCGGTATTTGAGAAGCTGGGTGTGGAACTGGAAGAGCTTGAGGACTGGAACTGCTGTGGTGCTGCGGAGGTGGAAGACCCAGAGATTGTTTATGCGTTGAACGCGCGTAATCTCGCGATAGCGGAGAAGAAAGGGGTGAATATAATGACACCGTGCAGTATATGCTATTACAACCTGGAGAGATCGAACAAGGCATTGAAGGGCAGTGAGGAACTGCGTGCGAAGATACGGGGCATAGATGATTCACTGGCATACAACGGAGGAGTGGAAGTGAAGCATGTGCTGGACGTGCTTGTGAATGATATAGGGATAGAGGAGCTAAGTGGCAAGATAGAGAAGAAGGTGAATGTTAAGGTTGCGCCATATTATGGATGTTACATAGGTAGACCACCGTTGACCGCATTTGATGACCCGGATGCACCGGTTCTGATGGATCAGTTGATAGAGGCGATAGGCGGAGAGGCTGTTCCGTTTGATTACCGGAAGGCGAAGTGCTGTGGTGGACCGCTGATGATGACGATGCAGGATATAGCGTTTAAGATGGCACGGGATGTACTGGAGGGTGCGAAGAATGCAGGTGCGGATTGCATCGCGCTGGCGTGTCCGTTGTGCGGTATGATGCTGGATGCGAAGCAGGAGGACATAGAAGAGGCGTTCGGGATAAAGATAGGCTTGCCTGTGTTATATATAACGCAGTTACTGGGACTTGCACTCGGTATAGACGCCAGCAAACTGGGTCTGAATAAGAATGTTGTTGATACAAAGCCGATATTAGGGAAGGTGGTGTGAAGATGGGGATAGCGGTAATAGGAGGAGGAGTAGCGGGCATATCAGCAGCACTGGATCTCGCGGATTCCGGGTACAGGGTGTATCTCGTGGAGCGTAATTCGGAACTCGGTGGTAAGATGTCGGAGCTCGCGGAGTGTAAGACGGGACTATCACCATGGATAGTTAGGGTGAAGAACCATCCGAACATAGAATTGATGCTCTCAACCGAGGTTGAGAGCGTTTCTGGCTCCGCAGGTAATTTCAAGCTGAAAGTATCGGGCGGTAAGGAGATAGAAGTGGAGAGTATAGTGCTGGCACCGGGTTATGATATACCTGAGAGTGTGGCAAAGAGTTATGGATATGGCAGTCCGGATGTAGTGACCTCACTGGAGTTTGAGGGTATTTTGAGGTCTGCCACGGTTTCCGGTGAGTTAAAGCGTAAGGATGGCAAGCCGGTGAAGAAGATAGGGTTCATAAAATGCGTGGGTTCGAGATGCCAGGAGAACGAGATATGCTCAACGGCATGCTGCGCGTACACGGCGAAAGAGGCATGGGAATTGAAGGAGAGGTTCCCGGATATTGATGTTTATGTGTTCTACATGGATATTCGTGTGTTTGGTAAGGACGAGGAGCTTGTAGCTGATTTGAAAGCCAAGTATGGGGTGCATTATATAAGGTCGCGGGTACCGGAGGTGGTGCCCGAAGGTGATGAGTTAATAGTGAAGTATGAGGATCTGCGAACCGGTAAGATAGAGAAGCTTGAGCTGGACATGGTGGTTCTTGCTGTTGGATTGTTGCCATCGAAGACGATAAATAAGCTTGCGGAGCTGACGGGAGTGAAGACTGATGAATACGGGTATATAGAGACGAGCATAAGCAGCCCGATGGAGACGAGTGTGCGGGGTGTGTACGCATGTGGTACGGCGACAGCGCCGATGAAAGTGCGAGAGAGTGTGGGTATGGCGAGTGGTGCGGCACTGAAGGCAGCACTCATGTCGCAGCGGACGGAGCCGATACCGGGGCAGGAAGAGCGGAAGTATATAGAGATTGAGGAGGGCGAACCGGCGAAGATAGGCGTATTTATATGCGATAACGAGGGTGAAATCTCAAAGACGATTGATATATCCGCGGTTGCGGAACGTGTGAAGGGTCTGCGTGATGTGGTTTATGTGAACAGTGATACGAAGACGATGAGAGAAGCGCTGGAGGCACTGGAAGCCGGGATAGTGGATCAGGGTTTGAATCGAGTTGTATTCGCGGGCTATTCGCCACGGGAATATGAGGATATAATAAGAGCGGGGTGTGCGAAAGCGGGCTTGAATCCATACCTTGTGGAGCTGGTGAATCTGAGGGAGCAGTGTGCATGGGTATTTGAGATGAATGTTACTGAAGTGGCATTTGATATACTGAGGATGGCGGTGGAGCGAGCGAAGCAGCTGGAGCCGATAGATGTTGAGCGATACCCGGTGGTGCCGAAGGCACTGGTGATTGGCGGTGGTATATCAGGCATGAATGCCGCACTGGACATAGCGGATGCGGGTTATGAAGTATATCTTGTGGAGAAAGGCGATGAGCTCGGTGGCGGGCTGCGGGACATGGGCGATGTATCGTTACCGGGTGGTGAAAGCGCTTCGGCACTGTTGAAGGATTATGTTGACAGGGTAACGAGCCACGAACGGATAAAGGTCTACACAAAGTCGAGGGAGGAGGATGTACGTGGCAGAGCGGGTATGTTCAAGGCACGGATAGTGGGTGACGGCGTGGATGAGGAGATAGAGTTCGGTGCGTGCGTGATAGCAACGGGAGCGAAGGAGTATGTACCTGAAGGATATTACGGATATGGCAGTGATAGTAAGGTGTGTACGTTACGGGAGTTCGAGAAGAGCATGAAGGTGCAGGGTAATACGGTGGTGATAATACAGGACGCGGGTCCGGGGCTGGAAGAGGGTGCATATAGCTCGAAGGCGAGCAGTATAGAAGCAGTGAATGCCGCATTGAATATAAAAGAATCGAATCCGGGTGTGGAGGTGTTCTTCCTGTATAAGGATATGAGGACGTACGGTAAGTGGGAGGCGTTATACAAGCGAGCGAGGGAGAAGGGTGTGATATTCCTCAGATATGATAAGCCGCCGGAGTACAAAGCGGGTATTATCTCGGTGTTTGATGTGATATTCAATGACGAGATACAGATAAAGCCGGATATGGTGATACTGAGTGTGCCGATGGTGCCTGCGGATGATAACGAGCGATTGAGTGAGATGTTCAAGATACCACTGAAGAGAGGGTTCTTCATGGAGGAGCAGGAGCGTCCGAAGATGGTGTTAACGCCGGTGGACACGGTGAATGAGGGCGTGTTCGTATGCGGTTCGGCAGTCTATCCGGCGATGATAGATGAATGTATAGCGATGAGCAGTGCGGCTGCGGGTAGAGCGTGTGTGCTGCTGGCGAAGGACTTCATGGAGACGCCTGCAATACGGTCGGTTGTGGATGAGGATGTGTGCATCGGCTGCGGTGTGTGCGTGGAGATATGCCCTGTGGATGCGATAGAGCTGACGGAGGAGCAGGTGCCGGTGGTTACGTTCGGCGTGAAGACGTTAGAAGGTAGCAGGAAACGTGTTGCAAAAGTGGGAGATGGCTGTATAGGCTGTGGCAGTTGCGCTTCTTATTGCCCCTCAGGTGCTATGTCGCTGCAGCATTTCCGTGATAAGCAGGTGTATGCTCAGCTGGATTACGCGTGAAGGCTGAGCTTTAATTTTTTTATTCGCTCTTTCGCTACACATTTACTTGAAAGCGGCACAGATTTGAGGTATATTCAGGAACTGTTTAGGGCACAAGAGTTCAAAGACGACAGAGATATATACGCATGTGAGTAATAAGGATATAGGCAAGATAAAAAGCCCGCTGGATAACTTACAGATAAGAGGTGAGGAAGATGATTGAAGATGGAGAAGTTCGATCAGAGGGA
>JAODGV010000055.1 GCA_025464425.1 Methanosarcinales archaeon
GCATTAAAGGCTTTACCCTATGGCACGTTAACCGATGAAGAGATAGAGCGCCTGGAGGTGGGCAAATATGTATTCATAGGGCGTATTCCTGATAAGAACAATCCAAGCGGGTTCACTATCGGTATCACCAGGGTCTATGACCGGATGGTGGATCTGGAAGTGGGAGAGATAGAGGAGCTGCGAAGGGATGACGGCGGCTGGATAGGCGAGATATCCACGGGCAAGGGTCGTACCAAGCTCTACAAGCGATTGCGTGAGGATGAGAGGTTGAACCTGAAGGAGGGTATGAAGGTTGGACTGCTTCCCGGTACTTATGATATACTGAAGAGTTACAAGACGAAGGAATTCACACGCTATGAGATAACAAAGAATCCAGGTGTGAGTTTCAACGATATCGGCGGGTTGAGAGAGGTGAAACGGGAGCTGATAAACAGTATCATCCTCCCGATGCTCAATCCTGATGATTATACGAGATATGGTGAGCGTTCAAGGCGGATACTCATGTATGGACCCCCAGGGTGCGGTAAGACGATGTGTGCGAAGGCACTGGCATCGGCACTGCCCAACTGCGAATTCGTGAAGGTGGGTGCCGGCGAGCTCTTCAGTATGTGGCTCGGGGAGTCAGAGCGGAATGTCCGTATGATATTCAAGATGGCGAATGAGAAGCTGGAGGAGGGAGAGAACGATTATGGTGTGATATTCTTCGATGAGATAGACGCATTAGCGCAGGAACGTGGCATGTACACCGGCTCGTCCGGTGCTCCGGAACGCGTAACAGGGCAGTTGCTTGATATACTCGACGGGTTTTATTCGCTACACCCGCATCTCACCGTGATTGGTGCTACGAATCGGCTGCATCTGATAGATTCTGCGTTCAGAGCACGATTTGACAAGATCATAGAGGTGCCCAAAGCGGATAAAGAGACGGCATATTCTATTGCTGAGATATATGTAAGGAAGGTCCCGCTCGATCGCCGGCTGGTGCTGGATACGGGTGGAGAAGAAGAAGCGAGAACCGCTCTGGTGCGTGAACTCGTGGAATACATGTTCGAGGATAAATATGTGGAGACGGAGATAGGGCGAATAAAGCGCGGTAATACAGTCACCGGACGGTTCATCGCGCAGATATTCAACTATGCGAAGGACAAAGCGCTTGAGGAGCGGACATTGCTCATGCTGAAACGAGGCAGGATCAGAGATGCGGCGATGAAGAGGATGTGGGATGATGAGAGGATGGCGGAGATACTGGATGCAGGTCACAGAATAGAGGAACTGGAGAAGCACTACAAGAACATAGAGGATATAGGAGTGAACATAAGACATCTGAAGGAGGGCTTTGACAAGTACGTACAGAGGCGGGCGGAGGAGATGATCGCTTCGGGTTATGAGTCAATGCCAGAAGAGGATACGGGCATGCACTTCTAAAGTTTTCAAAGCCCAAGCCCCTATCATAATATTAAAATGGACCTGAACAGATGGCAGGGGATCGAGCATGAATTCAGGGTGGGTATAAGCTCAGAGTCCCCTGGTCTTTATCGCTATGCCCGATTCTATCATGTGGATGAGGTGATTCATGCACTTGAGGACTACAAGTTCTTTGATGGTGTGGATGCGATAAGTTCAAAGTTGAGGCGGCGGAATGATGGATTCCTGCGTAATGGTTCGCGTATTTATATATGCACGGGCGGTCATCTCGAGATAGCCACGCCTGAGTGCAGGAATGCGTTTGAGGTGCTGAAATACGACAAAGCTGCGGAACTGTACATGCAGATAGGAGTGGATAAAGCGAACGAGCGATACCGTGAGAAGCTGAAGAGGCGCGGTCAGAACACGTATATACAGTGCTGGAAGGCGAATGTTGAGATAGATAAGCGTTATAGTCGTGGCACGCATGAATCGTACATAGCGAATCGTAAGAAGATGGTGGGTAAGGAGAATTTACTCATACCGTTCCTGGTATTGCGTAAGATTTTCTTCGGTGCCGGCGGATTTGTAGCCGAGAAGGACGGTATAAAATATGTCATTTCGCCTAAAGCGATGGTAGCCAGGCGTGTTCTTACAGAATCACCATCTCAGTGGCCTATATTATCGACGCGTGATGAACCGTTGAGCACAAAGGATAAGTACAGGATTCATATCACTTCGGGCGAGGGTGTTCGGTCTGAGGTTACCAGACTGCTCAACAATGCACTCACATCTTATGTGATAGATGCGATAGAATCGGGTTACATTACCCGAGTGGAGGAGATCTGGAACCCGCTTCAGGCATTTAAGGAGCTATCCCTGAGCATAAATGGCGACTGGTATATAAGATTGATGAATGGCAGGACGGAATCAGCAATTGATTATCTCAATCATTATTATGTGTCGGTGATAGAGGAGCTATTTGAAGAGCGAGAGACATCCTACTGGGATGAATATGCGCTGGACACGTTCAAGCGGCTGAGTGACAAGCTCAGTCAGGGTCTGATAGAGGACATGTATGTGGTTCGGCGTCTGGAATGGGTGATGAAGCTGTGGGTGATAACGCACGAGATAGACGATTTTGAATATGATTACGTGCCAAAGGGCAAGTTCGATTATAGAAGCATGTACCTGATGGACGAGCGAATAGAGAAGGAGATAGCAGCTTCTTTTGATTTCACCAATCTGTGTGATTACGATTTATACGAGCGTGTTGCGGACAGGATAGGAGTGGAGCGAGTACTGACCGAGGAGGATTTAGGGGAAGCGCTTTTATTCCCGCCAAAGAACTCAAGGGCGGAACTGCGTATGAGACTGGCGTCGGAGTTTGAGAATGCGGCTCTCAGCTGGAATAAGATAACGATAACGAGAGAGCCGAAGATAAAGATAGATATGAGCCGTCCGACGAGTGAGGAATATTCACGCCTGTTTGAGCAGTATCCTGAGCTTGCACGAATGCCGAGTGCAGTGGTTGTCTTCCTGAGGGAGCGGCGGCGTGGCGAATCAACGAGGCAGGTGCTTGTCCGACTACTGGCGGAGGAGGAGGACATAAGGGGCTGGGAAGAGGAGATAAGTCGTGAGATAAGGAACAGGATTGTCAGGAATCCGTACCTCGATTATCTACTGTATTCAAATAACAAGACTTACAGGTTTGATCAACTGGATGGCTGGAATGAAGAGAGCATAGAGAAGAAGGTGGAAGAGATAAAGGCAGAGGAGAGCAAGGTGGATGAGGAAGAGGTATAACGGATGCGTGCGGGTACGGAGAGCAAGATAAGAGGTATAGAACAGGAATATCCGGTGAGTGTGAAGGCGAGACTGAATCCATCAATGCTCGTGAATGCTGCGATTCGAGGCTTGAAGAGGCGGGGACTCTCTCATGATGTCGTCTGGGATACAGCGACGGAAGTATCACAGGAGGTACATGAGTCAAGGATAGCATCCACATTTGGTAAAAACGGTTCACGGATTTACAACGATATGGGTCATCTGGAGATATCTACACCGTCATATAACAATCCCATTGATGCAATGGCATACGAGAAAGCATCGGAGATATACGCCCTTCTGGGTGCGAGAGAAGCGAGTCTGGCATTGAAGAAGGAGGTGATGGTACACAAGAACAATGTAGCCAATCTCACACTGGATAAGGGGGTATGGAAACGAGTCAGGAGCATTACATACGCCACGCACGGGAATATATTAACATTGAGGGGAGCCTGCAGTGACTGGAGCAGGGTGGAAAGAGCACTCATACCATGGGCTATTACACGAATAATCTTCACCGGCTCGGGCGATGTCGTATCCGGCGGGTTTGTGGGTCGTGAGGGTGTGAAGTTTGTCATCTCACCGAGGGCTATGTTCGTGGTTCAGAACTCCTCACTCTCAACCACCATTGATCGTGGCATATTGAACACGAGGGATCAGCCACATGCAGCAAGGCGGTACTGGCGACTGCATGATATCCACTATGAAGGTTTGAGGTGTGAATATTCGATATTTATGCGTGATATAACACAGGTACTGGTGATTTGCGCATTTGAAGCTGGCTTACTCGATGATGCACCGGTAATAGATGAGCCAGTGCGAACATTCAAGAAATTATCAATGGATACTCAGGAATGCGAGTGGAAGATAAGACTGAAGAACGGCGAGGTAACCGATGCGGTGAGTATACAGAAGTTCTATCTGGAGGCGATGGAGCGTGTGAATAGCGAGCATGGCGGTGATGAATGGGGCGAAACAGGGCTAAGATGCATGAGCAGACTGCTGGATAAGCTTGAGGCACGTTGTCTGGAGCATTATGTGGATGGCATCGACTGGGTGACGAAGTTAGCACTGCTCGTGAATTACGAGCCTAAGAGCGCTTCCGAAGGCATCAGTATATGCAATCAGTATGCGTTACTCGATGAGAATCTGAGTTTTTATCTCAAGAATAGAGATGGTAGAGGAAACAGTCTATTCAATCCAAAAGAGTCGGTTGCGTTCGCAGAACGTGAACTGCCGGGCGTAAAGAAGGTTTCATACCTGAAGAGGGTGAAGTATGCACTCTTTAATGCACCGGAGCAGACACGGGAATACTTTAAAGCAGAGATGCTGAAGCGGTATCGTGAACATGTGAGGAGCGTTAGCTGGTCAACGATGGTTCTGAACGAGGCGAAGATACTGCTGGATGAGCCGTTTATGCTGAACAAGGAGGAGATAGAGCTAGAGGGCGGGATAGAAAAGATCATATCAGCAGCGAAAAAGTTATATCCCGATAAGGTTGAAACAAAAGAAACTTTATCAAAGAGAAGTAACAAATGTTTAGTATAGCGGGGCAGAAAGCGGGGTTAAAATGGACGTGATTGAAGGCCGTATGGAAGAAGAGGAGATAGAAGAGG
>JAODGV010000004.1 GCA_025464425.1 Methanosarcinales archaeon
TAATCCCACCAGCTCATCACGCCATAAGCCGAAGGCGGATACCTGTAATCCTCTCTCCTGCCCGTCGTCTCGTTTAGAGCTGGCTCATCATATAATGCATAATAATCAACACCCGGGTCTGGCGTGTGTGTACGCATCCATCGCAGTGCTTCATACCAGTCTTCATCCGCACCGATACCCCTTTTTGCTGTATTTATAGCGTATGAGGCGCTCAGAGGCAGGTTAGAAGTGGAAGGGAATGGGTTTGATACTGCATTCATCGGGAAGGGGAAGAATACGATGAAGATGATGAATATAACGGCAAGCGTTTTCCTGAGCGGTATTTCTATATTCCTCTTCGTGCTCGATGCATGCATCCACAGTGCTAAAATCGCAACGATAACTGCCAGCGGGATGATTGCACGGATGCCCACATCGCGTATGCCCACAAAGAACATGATCATTATAGCGAACACGAAGATTGTGAGGAGTACATCGTGCGAAAAGACCCCTTCACTTTTTTTGACCTGTCTCTTACCTCCTTTTATCCTTTTATCCTGCCGTCGTGAGCCAGCAACTGCTTCTCTCGCACCCTCTCGTGCCATAGTGCCGATAAAGAACTCAAAAGCCTTCACAGAGAACAGCCCTGATAGTACCGCGGCATTTACCGCATAGTAATAGGCGAATCTGTTCTGTCCTATGCCCTCTATTCCAAAAGTTCCCAGCCCACCTACGGTAACAAATATGATTACGCTCCAGACTAAAATCATAAGCTCTTCAGGACGATCTCTACGCAGGAGATCCACTACAAGTATGACCATTGCGAAAATAGCGATATAGAATGGCGTGGTGAACCATACCCAGGCTGTTTTTGTGTCCATTGGATGTACTTCCGCTATGGTCAATGCCGTCCCGCCCGGTGTTAGCGTATTAAAAAGACCGCGAACAGTTGATGGTGAGAGGATGACAGAGATGACGAAAATAACGGCTAATGTAAGAACAGGCAACAGTAAATCTATGGAGGGTTTTAATGCGGGGTTATGCTTCACCAGCCCGGCTTTTGCTTTCCATTCATGGACTGCGCCACGCATTTTACTTAAATACCGGTACACAAGCGGGCTGGAGAAAATGATGATGCCGGCGCTCAGTGTTCCTATCTGCTGTAAGTTATAAAAGGGATACGAAGGACCGAAGAACGGGAGAATCATCATTAGAGGGATGAGGAAGAGTGGCGTGAAGGTGATACATATATAGTCTTTCTGCTCACCCCGAAGTCCCGCTATGGTATATTGCAGAATACCGAAGAGGATGAAGATGGCGATAAAAAGGACAGCACCGACCCATACAAGGAGGTAGAAACCGAGAGCCATGCCCGCCATAATGGAATAAAACACGTAAGAATCGGGCTTTCTCCAGAGCTGAAAGACGACAAGTGCGATGAGGAACAGGACAAAAGAGAGGAATACCCACCATTCCCAGGGTATTACCTGAAACAGGAGCAGTATCGCAGCGGCATAGCAGAGGAACGTGAAGTTCCTGCCACTTATCCATTCCCTGTGTGGTGTTGCAAACCAGTCAAGGAAAGCGCCATCAGGTAGCTCATCTTTTGCTCTCTTTACCGCCAGTATGAGGAACATCACGGCTATGGTGCTGAACAGCACTTCACCAACGTGATGGTCGGTGAACCCGATTATAGAACGGGATAGGAACTGCCCGGGAAGAGTTGCGACCACCAGCGAAGCTATCAAGCCGGCATATTTGTTATACAGCTCTCTTCCAATGATATAAACCGGGAAGACGACGAGTGCGCCGAGAATTGCGGGATAATAAGCGCCTACCGCCTCCATCAGTGGTATCGTTGGCGAGCCAAGCCCGATTAGCCATGTTGCGAAGATGATTATCAGGTCGAACAGAGGTGCAAAATGTAGCCAGGAGCCAAAAGGGAAGTGGGTGTAGGCATCAAAGAAGAGTCTGCGCGGGAAGTGGTCACCAAATAATGCGTTCTCTACCAGTCGCATGTGGAATACCGCATCGTCGGATGCGAATCTGACGGTATCCTTAAATACGGTATCGTACGGCAGAACTGTTCTTATGATGAGGGCGAGCCCGAAGATAATAAACAGGAGGTTAAAAATCGGGAGGTTTCTGATGAGTGTTTGTGGTTTTGCTTCTTTTACGAAGTGGTGCTCGTTTGATATAATAATGGGGGTGGCGGTTAAGCCCGCAGCGATGAAAGAGAGTAACGATGCCCAGTTGTATCTGATACCGAAGTAAGGGCTGAAGGCGATGATGATGGGTGAGAAAAGTATGAGCGTCTCGAGCAGGATTAGTGAAGCATAAAACGCCCGGCTCTTTCGATTCCATATCCCATATGCAATGGGTATAGCGGAAATAGCGAAGATGTCCAGGATTACCTCTGCACTCACTCCCGGCGTTTGCGGGAATAGCGCACGAATAAGAGAAATAATGGCGACCAGAGCGAGGAGAAGCAACAGTACAGAAGCTATTTTTATACTCAGCGGCGTTACTTCTCCCGTCTTCTTATTGCCACCTTTTTCATCACTGCGATGCATCTCTCTATTACATACCCTTTTACATAAAAAGTGCTTTTGCTTTTATGTTAATCTGGATTTATAAATCGTTAGAGTTAAATGCTGGTTTAAGTTAGAGGATGAGCGAGGTATTCTTTATAAGAGCGGCGGATATTGGAGCGGAGAACAAGCTTGAGTCACTGCTTGAGCATGCAGGAGTTGACTGTCTGAGTGGTGTTGTGGCATTGAAGATGCACATGGGCGAACTGAACAACAAAACATATATAAAGCCGGAGCTGGTGAAGCCGATAGTGGAAGTGGTGAAGAAACACGGTGGGAAACCGTTTGTGACCGATACCACCACCATATATAAGGAGAAGCGGTACACCGCAATGGACTATTACGAGACAGCTTTTGCGCATGGTTTCCTGCCTTCGTTCCTTGGCTGCCCTGTACTCATTGCCGATGGACTGAGAGATGATGGTGTGGGAGTGAGCGAGCATGTGGAGATAGCGAAGTACATATACGAGAGCGATTCGATGCTTGTTATCTCACATGCCACGGGTCATGGCGCTTCCTCTTTCGGGGGTGCGATAAAGAATGTAGCGATGGGCTGTGTAACAAAGAATACGAAGAAGTACATGCATGAAGTGACGAGACCGGTATTGAACCATGATTTATGCACGGGTTGCAATAAGTGTCGGGAGGTATGCAAGCATGATGCGATAGGAGAAACTTACATGATCAATTTTGATAACTGCATAGGTTGCGGTGCATGTATCGAGGCATGCGAGTCTGGCGCACTGAGTTCGCCACCTGATATGTCATACGAATTGCAGAAGCGACTTGCGGAAGTAGCCAGCACAGTGATTCATGGACTACCGTACACAGACCTGCTGTATCTCAATTTCCTGATAAATATCACCCCGTTCTGTGATTGTGCGGAATTTGCACCCGAGTATCTGTGCCCGGATATAGGTGTTCTGGCATCTAAGGACATAGTGGCGGTGGATATGGCGACCATAGAGCTGATAAAGGTAGAGAAATTCAAAGAAGACCCGGCGATCCAGGTGCGAGAAGCGCAGAGGCTGGGTCTGGGCGAGCGAGATTATGAGCTCATCGAGCTATAAGATGCTCTTCCGCTCCATACACTTTGCTGTGATGAGGGAGTATAGAGTGGGGGGCGGGGAATTTATTTAAATAATGAAGGTTAAAAAGAAGGACGAGATGAAAAGAATAAGCATAATAGGTTCAGGCTGGGTAGGCACGGCGATCGGTAAGGGGCTTGCGGAACTCGGTAATGAAGTGATTTTTCATGACATCGTGGACAAGAACCTGCCAAATTTCACAAGAGATATAGATTATGCGATAGAGAAGACCGACATCTCGTTCATCTGCGTTCCAACGCCGACGACGAACGATGGGATTGATCTGAGCTATGTAAGGGATGCATCGAGAGCGATAGGGGATGCACTGGCGAAAAAAGAAGGCTACCATCTTGTAGTGGTGAAAAGCACAGTGGTTCCGGGGACAACAGAGGAAGAAGTAATACCGATACTGGAGGATCGTTCAGGCAAGAGAGCGGGGAGTGGAATAGGGGTTTGCATGAATCCCGAATTTCTGACGGAGATAGAGAGCACATGGACTGAAGAAAATAACTACAAAAAGGATTTCTTCACAGAGGACAGGATTGTTATCGGCGAATACGACAGAGAATCGGGCGATATTTTAGAAGAGCTTTACAAACCGCTGGATAAAGCCATATTCAGAACGGATTTGAAGACAGCGGAGTTGATAAAATACGCATCTAACTGCATACTCGCCACGAAAATATCCTACTGGAACGAGATATATCTTATTTGCAAAGAACTCGGCATTAATTCTCAAGTCGTTGCGGATATCGTTGGTCTTGACCCGCGGATAGGTAAATATGGAACGGTGCATGGTAAGGCATTTGGGGGTAAATGTCTGCCGAAGGATTTGAAGGCTTTCATTGCATTTGCGAGGAAGTACCGTGAGCCGAAGTTGCTGAGGGCGGTGGATGAAATAAACGAGGAGATGCGTGAGAGATATGGTGTGAGGGAATGATATGATAAGGAAAGCGGTAATACCTGCGGCGGGATTGGGCACGCGGTTTTTACCGGCGACGAAGGCGCAGCCGAAGGAGATGCTGCCCGTGGTGGACAAGCCGGTCATACAGTATGTGGTGGAGGAAGCGGTAGCCTCGGGGATAGAGGATATACTGATCATAACGGGTAAAGGTAAGAGGGCGATAGAGGACCATTTCGGTAAGAGCGAGCTGGAGAACGAGTTTTTAAATGATATAGACGAAATGATGCGGCATGTAAACCTACTTTACACGAGGCAGCGAGAGCCGCGCGGGCTGGGCGATGCGGTTTACTATGCGAAGAGTTTTGCAGGCGATGAGCCGTTCGCTCTGCTTCTGGGTGATACGATAACCATTCCGGAATGCACTGCGGAATTGATAAAGAAATACGAGGAATTTAAGACAACCATTATCGCGGTTGAGGAAGTACCGGAGGAGCGGATAAGCAGTTATGGAGTGATAAAGGGCAAAGAAATAGAGGGCGATATTTACCTCATTGAGGATTTAGTAGAGAAGCCGTCGGCAGAGGATGCACCTTCCAATTTGGGTATCTTAGGGCGGTATATTCTGACGCCCGCGATATTTGAAGCGATAGAGCGAACGCCACCGGGCAAGGGGAACGAGATTCAGCTCACGGATGCGTTACGACTCGTGCGAGAGAAGATATATGGTTATGTTTATCGTGGGCGGAGATACGACATAGGTAACAAACTCGACTGGCTGAAATCGAATATTGAACTCTCCTTAGCGGATGAGAGGTTCAACAACGAGCTCAAGGAATTTTTGCAGTCGCTTATATAAAATGAAGATAAATAGTAAATGACAGCCATGAAGAGGGAGTTGATGCCTATAATAATCATGAAGGAGATAATAGACCAGAAGAGCGAACTCGAGCGGATACTATCGAAATACAAGGTGAAAGAGCCGGAGGGGATAGAGAAGGGGATAGAAAAGGGTGATATACCGGAGCACCCATCTTACGAGGATTTCTTATCAGCTTTAGCATTGAGGAGCAATATAGAAGAGCTGAAAAAGCTGGTGCAGGATTTGATAGGGGAGATTTGATGTTCCACAGGTATCTATCGTTTTTAAAGGTGGCAAGAGATGAATTCTCAGATATAGTGGTAGATGTAGAACTTCATGCTGATAGGGTGAGGTTAATTTTAATTGATAGCTCCTGTATTGATGTGAGGTATCCAGTAGAGGATAAGTTCTCATTTCACTGGCAAAGGGACGATAAGATATACAGAATTGATACAGCACCGCATCACAAAGGCATCAGGAGTTTTCCGAGACATATTCACTTCGGCTCAGAAGGTAATGTCATTGAGGATCATGTATTAGAGGAAAATGTTTCACCGGAAGAAAATTTCAGGAGGTTTATGGAATGGGTAAGAGGGCTTCTCAGGAGGGAATGAACAAATCTTTCTCCTCAGATGTGTCAGGGGGGTTAAAATTAATAACTGAACATGAACGAAGAGGTTAAGGAAATAATAGCGAATCTTGGGGCTATAAGCGAGCGCATAGAAGGCACGAATGTGCTGGTTACAGGCGGAGCGGGCTTTTTAGGCTCGTGGATTTGTGATGTGCTTGTGGAGCAGGGAGCGAAAGTTATTTGTCTGGACAATCTTGCAAGTGGATTGAAATCCAATATATCTCATATGATGGATAAAGATAATTTCAAGTTCATCCAGCATGACGTGACGCAACCAATTCATTTCGATGAGCAAATAGATGTGGTAATGCATTTAGCGAGCAGAGCGTCTCCGTTTGAGTTTGAGAAATATCCGATACAGATATTGAAGGCGAATACGTTAGGGATTTGGGTGGCTTTAGGGATAGCGAAGAAGCACGGAGCGAGGTTCCTTTATACCTCTACTTCTGAGATATACGGTGATGCGAAGGAGATACCGACAACCGAGGAGTACCGAGGTAATGTGAATCCGATCGGACCGAGGAGCTGTTATGACGAGGCGAAGCGGTGTGGCGAATCTTATGTGATTGCATACAGAATGGAGCACGGGATGGATACGAGGATAGCCCGGATCTTCAATACATATGGACCGAGGATGAGGGCAGAAGGAGTTTATGGCAGGGT
>JAODGV010000056.1:0-1784 GCA_025464425.1 Methanosarcinales archaeon
TCGTTTCAGGGCGAAGGACCTTATGCAGGCAGGAGGCAGGTATTCTTACGTTTCGCTGGCTGCACACTCTCATGCATATATTGCGATACCGCATATGCGAGGTATCCCGAGCCGGCATATTGCACGGTTATCAATAACGATCGGTCCGTATTACAGATAAAGAACCCGATCGAGCATTACTCGGTCATCCATCTTGTTAGCGAATTACTCACACCAGATACACATAGCATCTGTTATACGGGTGGTGAGCCGCTACTCAATGCCATGTTCGTGGGCGAAATAGCGAAGGAGGCAAAGCGTTTGCATTACCGTAACTTTATTGAGACCAGTGGGTATTCCGCTGAGGCATTTGAATCAATAGTCCATGATTTCGATATCGCATCAATAGACATCAAATTGAGGAGCCACAGAGCGGTGAAGGACGAGTATTACGAGTCGCTGTATGGTAACGAACTCGATTGTATAAGGATTTCTGCTGATCGTGGTCTCGAGACGATTGTTAAGGTTGTGGTCATGAGGGGTACATCGGTCAGTGAGATAGAGGAGATAGGTAAAGCGCTCGCAGATTTGGGGATAAAATTCGTCCTGCAGCCGGTTACGGGCGCAAACAAACCCGGTATAGATGAACTTTTCAGACTCTCGGAAGTGGCAGGCTCGTTTATTGATGACGTTATGGTCATACCGCAGGTGCACAGGTGCATGGGAATCCTGTAAAGGGCAATATTTCTTTATTCGTACTTAGAAGGGCACTTGACCAGCAATTGAGAGGCTTCGATATGATAGAGCGAGTCAAGTTTGCCAATAACGACCACCTTATGCCCCTCATTGAAGCCCTGCGGTAACACTTCACGATATGTTACATTGAGAGTAGCCCTGCCATCCGAGATTTGAAACGAGAAAGAGCCATCCGCGCCCCATCTGGAAGAGCCATTGACGACGGTATCCAGTATCTGGACCTCCTTGCCCAGGTATCTATCATTGCCCGCTACCTGCGATACGCTCAGATAAGGACTGATGTAAGAGGAGAAGGCACTGTACGCTAACACACCACTGAGCAATAACAGCACTATAACGACCAGATAAACGGGTTTCAGACTCATCTCTACTTCCGTCGCCCCTCCAGTGCTTCTATATTCGCCTTGAGCGCTGCTAAACGCCTGCTCAGCCAGAGGAATAGCACCAGAATCGCCGTCCAGTACAGTATAGCAACAATGAACACACCCTCATACATTGTTCTCACCTCCATACAATAGTGAATTAACGCGGTATTCTAATGACCATACATGGTATGCCATAATAATAAGATAAATGATAAATATTGTAGCCGCTGCGATATTTGAGATCAGGCTTAGTTTCACGAGTGGCGACATGGTCACCTCCTGTGCACGCGGGTGTAACGACTGCCATAACATTACAGACAGGAAAGTTAAGGGTATGAGCGAAAAGATGAGGATGTTGTACACGGCACCTATCGTCGCTCTACGCTCCATCTCGGTGATGGAACATTTTATAGCTATATAGCCGGCGTATGCAACCATGAGAATGAGCATCGTGGTCTGCTTTGGATCCCAGTTCCAGTACATGCCCCATGCGGCATTCGCCCAGATAGCGCCAGAGATCAATGCTACCACACCGTATACCAGTCCGATAATGACAGATACCTCAGCGAGCTGATCATAAGCCCTTCGCTTCCGCTTCAGGTACACCACACTCGCCACGAGCGATACGAAGAACGCGAGATAACATGCGAGAGCGGCAGGTACATGCGTGTACGCGAAATATAT
>JAODGV010000056.1:1904-4364 GCA_025464425.1 Methanosarcinales archaeon
CATTCCGCACATTTAGATATAACATCACTATAATTTTAAGTGCATGCCCTGTGTATGTAATGATGAGCTACGATGTTGTTGTAATAGGAGATGTCTTCTGTGATATAGCCACGAAGCCTATAAGCGATTATCCCGAGCGTGACAGGCAGACCGGCTGTGAATTCATGCTCAGTATCGGTGGACAGGCGGGTAACTTCGCAGCTGCATCTGCCTCGCTCGGATTGAGAACCGCGATAATATGCAGAGTGGGTAACGACATGCTATCGAACTGGTTATTAGCGGAACTGCAGCGGCTGAATGTTGATTGCATCGCAACAGTCTCAGAACATAGAACACATCCTGGTCTGACAGTGAGCATAGCCTTCAAAGATGGTAGCCGGTCCATGCTTACCGACCGCAGTGCGAATCTTGATCTGACAGTGGAAGATATCAAGATAGAACTTCTGGCAAATGCGCGGTTCGTCATGCGTGCCGGGCACTGGAACACCGAGGGGCTATTCTCTGCGAATAAGCAGCTCTTGAGGATGGCAAAATCATCAGGTGCATACACCGGCGTTGATATCGGGTGGAGCGCCTATCTTGGCTGGACTGCCACTGCAAAGCGCACGGTCTTCGATTTCCTGCCGTTTACTGATTTCCTCTTCATCAACGTTGCAGAACTGAACGAATTAGCACACGTTAACGAGATACTGGCAATGGGCTGTGGTAATGTGATAGTTCATAGAGGCGAGAAAGGCGCATCATGGCTGAGTCACGGATTCGAGGTGAGTGCATCTGCATTCAATGTGGACGTGGTCACACCAACAGGAGCAGGTGACGTATTCAATGCCGGCTTAACATACGCGTTCCTGGCTGGCAAGAATGCTGAGGAGTGCCTCAGGTTCGCCAATGCCTGTGCCGCCGTATATATAAGCAGACCGGGAACCGGTAATATCTATCCTGAGCTGGATGAAGTATTGAATTTGATGAATGCTACTTGATGGCAGGTTTAATCCACCTCTTTTTATGAACCTGTACCTCGCTTGCTCTTCACTTCTGACATCGCTTCACCGTCCTGGAAGAGTATTCTCAACTCGTCACCGACCGATACATCACTGACACTTCTCACCACTCGCTCATCTTTAATGCATATACTGTAACCGCGTTCAAGAATCGCTCTCGGACTCAAAGCGTCCAGTTTGCCGGAGATAGCCTGCATTGTCTTCCTGTGTAGCTGCACACGATGCAAGATTTCTGCAACCATGCTCCTCTTGTATTCATCAACCGGCTGCCGATACTGATTTATTCTCTCGGTCGGCTTCCTGAACAGGACATTCTTTTCCATACTGTTGAGCCAGAGTCTGTGCTGCTCTATCAGTTTGTAGAGACCCTGCCGCAGCCGCAGCTCAAGAGTGGCAAGGTTCTTCTCTATCTCCCGCTTATCAGGGACGATCAGTTCCGCAGCTTCTGACGGTGTCGCTGCTCGCCGGTCTGCAACGAAATCAGCGATGGTGAAGTCGGTCTCATGCCCAACTGCCGATACGACCGGTATCTCAGATGCGAATATCGCTCTCGCCACGCTCTCTTCATTAAACGCCCACAGCTCCTCTATTGAGCCACCACCACGTCCTACCACGAGCACATCTATCCTCATCAACTCCTTATTCACTCGGTTCATCAGCCTGATGGCGTTCACAATCTGAGGTGCGGCTTCCTCACCCTGTACTGCCACCGGTGCCACCAGGATATGCACATGCGGGAATCGCCGTTTTGTGATATTCAGCATGTCGCGGATGGCTGCGCCGGTTGGCGATGTGATGATGCCTATCGTGCGAGGAATGGCGGGTATCGGCTTCTTGTATGCTGTATCAAATAGCCCCTCGTCTCTCAGTCTCTTCTTCAACTCTTCAAACGCACGGTAGAGTGCGCCGATGCCTGATTCCTGTATCTCCTCCACATATAACTGGTACCGCCCTCGACGCTCATACACGCTTATACGCCCACGGGCGATCACATCCATCCCGTCTTCAAGCCTGAAACTCAACAACGCATTTCGCTCACGAAACATCACGCAGCGCAACTCTGAATATTCATCCTTCAATGTGAAATAGACATGCCCGGAAGTGGGCTGGCTGACGTTCGAGAGTTCGCCTTTTACGTAAACCGCTCTTAACAACTTATCATCATCTAATTTCTGCTTTATGTGTCTCGTTATCTCCCACACGGAATATATACGAGGCTTCTCCGCTTCCTCTTTCTCTTTCTCTTTCTCTGTCTCTGTTTATTATTCTGTATTTTCTCTTTCTCTTCCCCTTTCTCTTTCTGTTTATCTACTTTTTGTTTTCTCTTCCTCTCTCTTTGTATATTTCTCTTTCCCTCTCTCTGTCTCTTCATGTCCTCCTCATGTTTCTCTTTCTCGCTCGGTGTAGATGCCCCATTTCTCTTTCTCTCTCTCTTTCTCTGGGTCTTTCCCATTCTCTT
>JAODGV010000005.1 GCA_025464425.1 Methanosarcinales archaeon
ATGACGAAGCTGCATGCGGGTGGCAAGTTCGATAACAAGGTATATAAGGTCTCAGGTGGCTTGCATGGTGTCGGTATCTCGGTTGTTAATGCCCTGTCCGAATGGCTGGAGGTGGAGATACGCCGGAATGGTAAGAGCTATTACCAGCGGTATGAGCATGGTAATCCAGTATGCAGCCTGAAGGAGTTGAGTATGCAGAATGATGGCTGGTCTCGTGGCACTGAGGTGACTTTCAAGCCTGATACGCATATATTCGGTACTTACGAATTTGATGCCTCCATCTTGAGTTCCAGACTACGAGAACTTGCGTTCCTCAACCCTGGCGTGAAGCTATCGCTACGTGACGAGCGAACTGGCAAATCGCAGGTATTCAAGTATGACGGTGGCATCGCTTCTTTCCTGGAATACATAAACCGTGACAAGAAGGTACTTCACCAGCCGATAATATTCGAGGATGAGAAGGGGGAGGTAAAGGTGGCGATAGGGATTCAGTACAACGATAGCTACACAGAGAGCATATTCTCGTTCGTGAATAATGTCAAGACGGTGGAGGGCGGTAAGCATGTCAGTGGTTTCAAAGCCGCACTGACACGTGTGCTCAATGAGTACGGTAAAGAGAAGAACGCATTGAAGAAGATATCACTTGATGGTGATGATGTAAGAGAGGGTCTCGCTGCGGTTATAAGTGTGAAATTGCGTGAGCCACAGTTTGAAGGACAGACGAAGACGAAACTGGGTAACAGCGAGGTCAAAGGCATTGTGGAATCCATCACGAGGGAACACCTCTGGGATTTCCTCAATGAGAACCCGCACGATGCCGATAACATAATACGAAAAGCACTTGAGGCTGCTCGTGCACGAGAAGCGGCACGGCACGCACGTGAGATGGTACGCAAGAAGGACTTCTTCGCTGATTCTCTACCAGGCAAGCTTGCTGATTGCTCGGAAAGAGACCCAGCGAAACGCGAGATATACATCGTGGAGGGTGATTCTGCCGGCGGGTCGGCGAAACAGGCACGGGATAAGAACTTCCAGGCTATTCTTCCCATTCGCGGTAAGATATTGAATGTAGAGAAGGCGCGTCTGGATAAGGTTCTGAAGAGTAATGAGATTCGTGCTCTTGTTACTGCACTCGGTGCAGGTATAGGTGAAGATTTCGACCTGCAGAAGATGCGATATAAAAGGATAATAATAATGAGTGATGCGGATGTTGATGGTGCGCATATAAGGACGCTGTTACTGACCTTCTTCTATCGTTACATGCAGGAACTGGTGAGTGCGAACTATGTGTACATAGCACTGCCACCGCTGTACATGGTGAAGAAGGGCAATGCGACCAGATACGCATTCTCTGATGAGGAATACGCGGAGATACTGAAGGAGCTCAATGTCAGGGAAGGCGATCCGGGCGTGAAGATACAGCGTTATAAGGGTCTGGGCGAGATGAATCCTGAACAGCTATGGGAGACGACGATGAACCCACGGACACGCTGCATAAAACGAGTAACTCTGGAGGATGCTGCCGAAGCCGACTGGATATTCACGGTATTGATGGGCGAGGAAGTGGAGCCGAGGAAGAAGTTCATACAGGAACATGCGAAGGAAGTGATGAATCTTGATATATGAGTTTTATAGAGCCATGTCCGTGTGTGAAGGTTCGTAAGGAGCATGGCGAAGAAGTTCGTCTGGCGTTAAAAGCAGCTAACCTGCTCAGAACGGATTTGAGAATCCAGCATGATGATGAGTTCGTGTACTTACCGCTGACCGCGGAGCAAGTGCTCGAAGCTGCTGAGCTGAATGTTGAGATAGAACTCTGCAATCGTGAGTTTGAAGCTCTGGATAAGAGTAGCATAGTGGAGCTAACCGGATTAAAACCGTCATACGAGATAGTGGGTGATATCGCGGTACTGACCACTGAACTGCCGGATGCTGAAGCGGTAGCCTCTGCAATACTGAAACTGCACCGGAATATTAAGGTGGTGGCGAGACGGAAATCGCATGTTGAGGGTGTGTTCCGGCGACGGAAAATAGAGATAATCGCAGGTGAACAGCGAACCGAGACCATGCATAAGGAGAACGGATGCAGGTACAAACTCGACCTGGAACGCGTTTATTTCAATCCCCGGCTGGCTACTGAGCGAGCGCGTGTGGCATCGCTTGTTGCGCCTGGTGAGGTGGTGATAGACATGTTCGCGGGTGTTGGTCCTTTTTCCATACTGATAGCGCGGCGTGTGCCAGAAAGCCGTGTCATTGCGATAGATATCAATCCTGATGCGATAAGGTATCTCAGAGAGAACATCAGACTGAATGGTGTGACGAATGTGACACCCGTAGAGGGTGATGTGCGAATGCTCCACAGTGAGTTCATGGATACGGCAGATCGGATAATAATGAACCTGCCGGGGAATGCTCATGAGTATCTACCTGAAGCGATAGGGATGCTCAAGCCCGAGGGTGGAACTATACACTTCTATACCGTGGAATCAATGAACCGTGGCGAGGCGAGCAGTGCACTTCTTGATAAGGCAAAACAGAAGTTCATGATGTATTTGCGGGATGCCAGTGCGGAGATATTGGCTGCGAGGAAGGTTAAGGCTTATGCCCCTTATGCGTATATCGCTGGTATAGATGCGAAGGTATATAAACAAGTGCATGGTGGCGGGCGGCGAAATGTTAGATAAACATTTTAAATCACAGGTTCAAACATTAGTTTATGGAAATACGCAAAAAGATACTGCTCAGCTCTTCTATTTCTATAAGCATCCTCACATTCGTGTATATTCTCATCTTCTCGCCTTATCGTATAACATCCGCGACTTTTGTGGCGATTAAGACCGTTAACCCCCTGTTCTTTACTGCTGCACTGAGCATGCACATGCTCGCATGGCTAATATGGAGTCTGAGGCAGAAGGTGATAAGTGATTTTTTAGATGCCCGTGATGATCTCAGATTCTCGCAATCTGTGAAGATAGTTCTTGCGAGTCTCTTCGCTGCGTGCATAACACCATCTCAATTCGGCGGCGAACCTGTGCGTATATATCTGCTGAAACGGAACGGACTCACAGTGGGTGACAGTACCGCTGTTGTATTTGGTGAACGGTCACTGGATTTCATTGTCGGTATGGTGGGTGCCGCGATGAGTTTCATACTCTTCAGAACAGTGATACCCGGGCATTCGTTATTCTTCACAGCCATGGGCATCATCCTGCTGCTCGGTGTTATACTGATAGCATACGGGCTGGCGAAGCCGGAGAAGCTGAAACTGCTCATTAACTGGCTATTCTCAAAGCTAAGGGTGCACAAACTGGAGCGCATACGCGACTGGCTACATCAGGAGCTTGAGAATTTCCATGAAGCGCATAAGAGAATCCAGCGAGAAGGTAAGAGGATATTGATAATCGCTTTTATTCTGACAATCACTTTCTGGCTCGTGGAATTCTCAATACCATCGCTTATCCTGATCGGGCTGGGTGCGGATCCGTTCTGGATTTATTCCATCGCAGCACAATTCATCATCCTCATAATTGCTGCAATGCCGTTGAGCCCTGGTAGCAGTGGCATATCTGAGATCAGCATCACATATCTCTACCATACGCTCGTGGGTATGCACTTACTGGGCGTATTCACGCTATTGCTACGATTGAGTACGTACTATGCGAGCATGATTGCAGGTGCGATTGTGAGCATGAAAGTTATGACTGAGCTTTAGAACTTCAGTTTCCACTCCCATCTCCTTCGTTTACCTATCAATTTGCTTATCTCGTCACTTGTTACCATCCCGATGACCCGCATCTCAGGGTCAACAACCGGCAATGCGGATATGTTGTAGCGCTCAAATTTACGTATTACCAGTTCTAAGGGCTCTTCTTCATCCGCGGTTATTACCTTACGCGTCATTATCTCTGCCAGACCTTCGTGCCGCTGCGCCACCGCGGTTGAGATATCCCATGCAGTGACTATCCCGACCAGCCTGCCATCCTTTGCCACGACCGGTATATGTGTGTTCTGAGTATCCAGAATCAATTTAGCGGCATCTGCTATGGTGGCGCCCTCATATATCGTCTTGACCTCGCGTATCATGACGTCTTTGACCAGTGGCAGCTCCTTGGTCTGTTTCATCGGCTTGAATGGTGTATCTCGTGGCAGACGTTCAACGGGCAGGGTCAAAAAGAACTCACCTCGCTCTATCCATTTCTTCAGCTCTTTCGCCACTCGATCCGCCATGAAGAAACTGGAAAGAGGCGAAGTTGGTACTTCTTTACCGTTTATCTCAATCGTTCCGGATTTCAACTCCTCGTATGTCACCTCTCGCACTACCGGTCGTTCACGCCGGCAAACGCCATAATCAAGCACCCCGGTCCTTATATCCGCATCCCTTATCCCGGTCTTCTGCGCTATTCGCTCGTTCAATACAGGTATAGGAATCCCGATGCCTACATAGAGCGTTGCACCATAACCGAAGAATGTTGCACCACGCAAGAATTCAGGGCTCATATCCCTGAGATTACCGATGACCATCAGCGTACCGAAGCCTTTAGCAGGGTTATGCTGCGTACCCATACCTATTACATACCCTTTTGCACCGCAGAGGAATATCCGCGTACCGGGTCCTATGGTCTCGTAGTCCGGATCGTTTATCAGTGGTGATAGTGCGCCGGCACCAGAATAATTGGCATTACGATAATTCGGTAATAACGTACCCATATAGGTATAAAGAGTACGTTCTGTGGAGTTGGTTGCAACATTATAGCGCTGATACGCGTTCCTTGGGTTCACCATTACCGCCTGATTCAGGTCTTCTATCGTCAGTGTCGTCTCTATCTCTTTACGGGGATAACAGTCAGTGCCGTAGGCTTTAGCACGCATATCTACCTGTTTACCGGCTGTTAAATCCTCTATCACATGTCCACCGCCGTATTCCTCGCCTCTGTCCTCCGATAGCTGCGCTGCACCGAGATAGGCATCAACTGCTGCGATACCGGTATACGCTTCCACCTCGTTCAGCCATACACGTTGCATCTTTATCGGTGGATCCGCATGACCGAAATTGATAAACACGCCTGAGGAGCACATGGGACCAAAAGTACCGGTAGTAACGACATCAACCTCCCGTGCCGCACGTTCCGCGCCCAGTTCCTCCACCAGCTCACTCATTCTGTCCGCAGTGACAACATGAACGCTTCCATCGCGTATCCGCTCGTTTATCTCCGCTATGCTCTTCTCCACCATGCTTAAAGGATAAGTAAATCTGTCTTCTTAAACCTTATGCCTATGTATGTTGCGGAAAGCTGGATGGATCGGTGAATATCCAGTAGTGGTCTCAATTGCAACTCTATCTGCGGCTCGCTCGTCCGGGGATCATACACCAATGACAGTGCTTACCACACTACTAAGTACCGTACATCATATAACAGCCGATGAAATCACTCAGTATCGGCATCAAATCCATGCCCCTGATCCTGCACATGCCGCCGGAAGCTGCGGAAAGTTCGTCAAAACGTTTGACATCGTCCCTGCGAACGCCTTCTCCTTTTATTACAATCGGTACCGGATCGCTACTGTGGCGCTTTATGGATACAGGAGTGCTGTGGTCTGCTGTAATAGCAATGTAAGCATCCACATCCTTCAGCACCGATACGAGCTCTCGATCTATTCGTGCGATCATCTCTCGCTTGCCCTCGAAATCGCCATCATGACCCATGTTATCTGTCGCTTTCACATGCACGAAAACGAGATCGTTAGTCCGCAGTGCGTCTAACGCCGCTTCTGCCTTGCTGGTGAGATTCGTGTCTGCCCTGCCCGTAGCACCCTCCACTTCCTTGACAGACATACCTATATATTTCGCCACACCCTTATATAGAGAAGCGCCGGCTATGCATGCCGCACTCAGCCCGAACCGCTCGGTTAATGATGGTATTCGCCTGTAACTGCCCGCACCACGCAGAAGTAGTATATTAGCGGGTAATTCGCCCTTATTACGCCTATCTTCATTTACTGGATGCCTGTTCAGCAGTTCATAACTGCGCCTTACAAGTTCGTTCACCACGTATGCGGTCCTCCGCTCCGCTTCACCGTCCACTCGTGGCTTGCATTCGGGAACAGCACCGCCCGCTTCATGCGTATCAACATCAGAAACGCGATTTGAGAGATTATCACCCTTCATAACCACCGCACACCTGTGCTCTGTGGTGTTCTTCACGTATATCCTCACGCCATCAATCTCAAGTCCATCAATCACATCCGCCAGCTCTTTACTGCCCTTCCTACCGGCTCTGCGATCAATAATCCGCATATTCGCATCAACAGTGGCGAGATTCGCTCTGAACGCCACATCGCCCTCCTGCAACTCCATATCAGCGCCGAGCGCCTCGAAAACGCCCCTGCCTGGATAAAAATCGTAGGGGTCATACCCGAACAGAGCTAAGTGTGCGGTATCACTACCCGGAACTATTCCCGGGGCGATTACATCCATAAGCCCACTGATACCCGATTCGCTCACTGCATCCATATTGGGTGTCGCAGCAGCTTGCAGTGGCGTCTTACCGCCTGAAGTGGGACGATCACCGAGCCCGTCGCAGATGAGCAAAATCACCTTCGCACTGTCTCTCATCTCATCCCTCTTCCTTCTCTTCTTCCATCGTTATTACACCGCGCGGGCATTCATGCGCACAGATCCCACAGCCCTTGCAATAATAAAGATCCGCTTCGAAGTAGCCTTCTTCTGTCTCCGCTATGCAACCCTCAGGGCAATATATATAGCATATGCCGCACTTTATACACCGTTCGTTATCACGTACCGGTCGCTCAGACCGCCAATCGCCGGTTTTATATGCGGATGCACTACCTGGCTCGGTGACTACGGAGCCGGGTTTCAGCTCTTTCCAGCCAGGCATCTCTTCTACCATTTCTCAACCCTCCTCAACTCACCACCGTCTTATTATAAGCCTCAACCATCGCCGCATGGTTCTTTGCTGCGAGCTTACCAAACCGCTCTGCCAGCTGACGCTCCAGTGACTCTAACCTGACAATTCCCGTCGCTTTCACCAGCGCACCGATCATCGCAGTATTAACTATGGGCAAACCCAGTATACGCTTCGCAATACCCATAGCATCAACAGTTGCCAGTCTATCCACGCCCAGTTCGGATTTCAACGCCTCATGTGGCTTCTTCGTGTTCACCACCAGTATCCCACCGTCCTTAAGCTGTGAAAACACATTCCCGACTCGCAACAAACCCGGATCGAGTACAACGAGTACGTCGGGCTCGGTTATCACCGACCTGACTTTTATTCGCTCCTGCTCGTTCACACGCAGGAACGCGAGAACAGGTGCACCACGCCGCTCAGGACCGAAGGATGGCATGGATTGCGCGTGTTTACCCTCGGATATCGCCGCAAGTGCCATCAACTCAGCCAGTGTCACACCGCCTTGCCCGCCCCTGCCATATATACATATCTCGATCATCTCATGCAATAGCAAGCCGGTCTTCAATAAAAATGTAGTA
>JAODGV010000057.1 GCA_025464425.1 Methanosarcinales archaeon
ATGGTATACGAGAAATTCAGGAAAGAGGTGGAGAGGATACTGGAAGAAAAAAAGAAGCCACTCACCTGGAATGAAATAAAAGCCAGTTCTACTACATTAAAACAGAAAGCGCCTTATCATGTGTATGTCCAGAAATTACAGGGCGACATCGGACTGGTGCGATTCAAATCCTCAGGCAAAACGCTATGGGCATTACGAACATGGTTCGAGTCCGGCAGATTTACCGAGCTCCTGCCCGATAAGCTGGAGCTCATCGTGCTCCATCGCAGTAAAAATCATGCGATCGTGGCTGATGAGTATCATCAGCTGAAGCGGATATATCCGTTACACGCTAAATGTGAGCGCTGGGACGTGATAGAAGCGGAGGTTGCGGAGTTCTTCCCGCAGGATGATAGACGCCCTGAGAGTGTGAAGATAAGGAGTGAGAAGCGATTACGGAGGATAGAGGGCGTAGAAGAGCAGTTGAGAGCCATCAAACGGGTTGCTGAAAGTGGTGAATTCCTCCATACCGATGCATGGAAGGGCAAGACACTTGGCTTGACGAAGCCACGATTCCGCTGCTTTTACTTCTATGACAGTAAATGCCAGTTCTTCTGCGATCAGAGTGTATGCGTGGGGCACGATATGGAGGTGGAAGAGTGCACAGAGATAAGGGGTGACAGAATCTATTTCATACTGGAAGCGATAGAGACTGTGCACAGATGGACTAAGCCAATGATCGAATGGCATATAAAGTCAGTGATCGCACTGAACGACCCGGGACAGAAACGGTTATTCCTCTAATATACGTATATTGCGTACTCATTCCTGACGCTTCGCATCCGGTTCAAGATTTTGCACGCTCGTATTTCGCATCCTTCATATCCACCGCAAAGAACTCACCTGCAATATGGCATAGCGGTCTCGCTTTTACCACATCTATCACACCTTCCTCTTTCCAGAATTCGTCTTTCACACCCGCAGCCAGTACTCTTCCAACTATCCAGATATGATCGCCCAGCTCAACGTATTTCTCGAGCTTGCACTCCATCCACGCTATCGCCTCCTTTATACGTGGTGGCTTCACCGTCTTTGCACCTTCTTCCGTCAGTCCCGCATGTCCTATCTCGCTATCCTCATACGGGTAATCCGTTTCCAGAACGTGCATTAACCCGCCGAGGTCTTTTCCCGCCACGTTCACCACGAACTCACCATTCGCCCGGATGTTCCTCCACGTATCGTGTGCGGGATTGCATGAGAACCCATACAAGGGCGGGTCAAAGCTTATCGGCGAGTTGAAGCTGAAAGGTGCCGCATTCGGTATCCCTCTTTCCGATATCGTCGTGACGACCACTACCGGTCGAACGAGCAATTTTGGATATACCTTACCTTCGAGTTCCATTTTTTATCACCAATCTCATATATGTTCTTGCCTTATAATATTCCCATATTTGTTAGGATAGAGATGTACCCTGAGCTGAGACTGAGGCGGTTGAGGAGCCTGAAATTGATAAAGGAGACGCGGGTGAGCAAAGAGGATTTGATTCTGCCGCTATTCATTGATGAGAATATCGCACATGGTAGCAAGCCGATAGAGTCTATGCCCGGACTGTACAGGCACTCGATAGAGCACTCTGTGCATGAAGTCATGGAAGCCCGTTCGCTCGGTATAAAAAGCATCATCATCTTCGGGATACCCGCGAGAAAGGACGAAGTCGGTAGCGAGGCGTATAACGATAGCGGGGTAGTCCAGCGTGCAGTGAGACAGATAAAGAACGAGGTTGACGACGTGGTTGTAATAACCGATTTATGTCTCTGTGAGTATACAACGCATGGGCATTGTGGTCTGATAGAGAATGGTCGGGTTTTGAACGATCCGACGCTGAACTTGCTTGCTAAAATAGCGGTCAGCCAGGCAAGCGCGGGCGCCGATATTGTCGCACCTTCCGGTATGATGGACGGTATGGTACGAGCGATAAGAACCGCTCTTGATGACTCTGGTTTTACAGATACTGCAATAATGTCCTATTCGGCAAAGTATAATTCTGCATTATACGGTCCATTCCGTGAGGCTGCAGATTCTGCATATAAGTTCGGCGATCGTAGCAGCTATCAGATGGATTTCGCCAATGCGCGTGAGGCAATGCGTGAAGTGGAGCTTGATATAAACGAGGGCGCGGATATCGTGATGGTAAAGCCCGCTCTGTTCTATCTTGACATAATCTCACGTGTGCGTGCGCGATTCGATGATGTGCCACTGGCAGCTTATAACGTCAGTGGTGAATACACGATGATAAAATCGGCTGTGGATAAAGGCTACTTGAAGCATGATGATTTAATAATAGAGTGTCTGACCGCGATAAAGCGAGCAGGTGCTGACCTCATCATCACTTATTTCGCGAAAGAAGCGGCAAGATTACTTTAAGAAGGTGCTTTTAATACCGGTATCTTGCACCACTACCCGCCCCGCTCAGTTGGTTCGCTGAATCTCACTCGTCACCCCTGCTTTGAGACCCGCAAATACTCTCAATCTCTCAAGATACCACGAGCACGGTACCTTCCTGGCTTGCAAATCAGATTCCGTGAGATTTATCTCTACGATGTTGTGTGCGGTACCGCGCTTCACCGCGATATCAAAGCTCTCATAATGCCCGGAAGCGATGAATAGGATGAAATAATGACGATAGTTGTGCAGTTCCCACTCCTTTACTTCTATACCCATCCGTGCGAATTCCGCGGGATGTATCAGCCTGAGCTCTTCTGGCTCTATCATGGGCTCATAATCTATTCGTGCCCGTATCAGCCCCCCGGTATCCCTCGCAAGCACCCGATACCTCTTCTCTATACCATCGTGCATGATTACAGCCTCGTAATAGGGTTTACCGGTAATTGAGCCTCTGAAGTTCGAGACCACTTCAAACGGGATGGTGGTCCTCGATATGAGCCCGGTATCGGTAAGCGCTCTATGGATCATATCCGGACTTTCTTCAACTGCCAGCTCTATATTCACACTTATCGTATAGAGCTGCCTCAGAGTTAACAGCCCATAGTTCCTCAGTTCCTCTACCTTCACCCGGCTACTTATCGGCTCAATGATCATCAAACCATAGCTCAGAAGTAAAACTCCTTCACATATTCCGGCTTCCTCGTCAGCAGGTCTCTGATACTCACTATGCCAATGACCTCACCATCTTCAACCACGGGCAGCCTCTTTATTCGCTTCCTCGATGCGAGCTTGCACGCATCATCTTCCGTCGCATCTGCATCAATGGTGATCAGTGGTGAAGACATAATCTCCCTGGCTCTTACTTCGCTCGCGCGTTTATCCTTCAACAGTACCTTCAACGCTATATCCCGTTCGGTTATTATCCCCACGGGTTTACCATTCGCGGTTATCACCACACTGCCTATACCGAGTTCTTCCATATCCTCCGCTATCTTATCAACGGTCGTGTTCTCATCTTCCGTTATTATTGGTCGTGTCATTATATCTCTTACTTTCATCTTATCCCCCTTCCTATAATTAACTTGACTTTGTTTAATTAACATCAAAGTTAATGATGATAGGGAGTGAAGAGGTATGCACTGGTGAAGGTAGAGAATTGTCAGGTGGGTGTACCCCGTGAGTACGCGCCTGAACCGCCGGACGCTGCTCTTTATGGGCTTCCTCTATATCACGGACGTCCCGAGCGATGGTGAAGCGCCTAAGGCTCGAAGTGCCATTCAACTCATACCATAGTTGTTACTCAACTCATTGACACAGTTTTACCGAACCCTACACGGTAATTAGTCAACTCATATCATAGTTGTTACTCAACCACGAATGAGTGAGGAAGGCTGGTTCATCCAAGATGAGTCAACTCATATCATAGTTGT
>JAODGV010000058.1 GCA_025464425.1 Methanosarcinales archaeon
AAATATCTGCAAATCCCAGGCTCCAGATTCCAAAATTAACGAATGACTATAATAAGAAGAGCCTGACATGATAAAAGCCTATTCTAAACCGATAATCAAAATTACTCTGCCAGAGCCGATCTCCCGGGCTTATCAATTCTGATCATTGCTCTGTCTTCGATTCCCCTGCCACTCATTCTTTATACCTGTTCGTTATCGGCATTCTCCTGCCGAACGCTTTAGGCGTTATCTTTATACCTATCGGGGCTTGCTGCCTCTTATATTCATTATGGTCCACCCGCCAGATGACATCGCTCACCACGTGCGCATCAAATCCCATCCCGATTATCTCCTCTTTACTCCTGTTCTCCTCGATGTATGCATGTAATATCGCGTCTAATATCTCGTACGGAGGCAGAGAATCGGTATCCTTCTGCCCCTCCCTCAATTCCGCAGAAGGTTCTTTTGTCAGTATACTCAGGGGAATGACCTCCTTCCCCTTCATGGCATTGATATATCGTGCGAGTTTATACACCATCGTCTTCGGCACATCGGAGATAGCAGCCAGACCTCCACTCATATCACCATACAGTGTGCAATACCCGACAGCCAGCTCTGACTTATTACCGGTTGATAGCACGAGATAGCCGAACTTATTCGAGAGCGCCATCAGGATATTCCCGCGAATCCTCGCCTGGATATTCTCCTCCGTTACGTCCGGCTCAGTGCCTTTGAACTCTTCCGATAGCATTGCAGTGTACGCATTAACCGCATCAATAATGGGGATGACTTTGAACTCTATACCGAGGTTCTCAGCCAGTCTCCTCGCATCTGCTATGCTCGCCTGTGACGTTATTGCACTGGGCATTGAGACACCAACCACATTCTGCGCGCCCAGCGCATCCGTTGCCAGTGCTGCGGTCAATGCCGAGTCTATACCGCCACTCAAACCAATGACAACCTTCTCGAACCCGTTCTTTCGTACATAATCCCTTATTCCTAATATCAAAGCGCCATAAATCTCTCTTAACGGGTCTCCATCCTCAGGTATTATCTCGGCACCGTCAAGATTCGTTATCACAAGATCTTCTTCAAACTGTTTACACTCGGCAATCAGAGCACCTTCTTTATTGAAGACATAGCTCCTGCCATCAAATACCAGTTCATCCTGACCACCAACCAGATTGACATACACAATCGGTATTTTATTCTCCTTCGCTCGCCTCGCAATCAATTCTCTCCGCTCTCTGCTCTTGCCAGCGTGAAAAGGGGAAGCGGAGATGTTCACGATGAAATCCGCACCGGGTTCCGCATGCACAGCCGCAGGACCATTATCAACCCATATATACTCGCAGATACTGATGCCCAGTTTTAGCCCGTTAAGGTCGAATATGTAAGACTCAGCCGCTGGTTTAAAATACCGCTTCTCATCAAAGACATCGTAGTTCGGCAGATGGGTCTTGTGCTGTACGCCGCTAAGTTTCCCATTTTGAATGAACGCGGCAGCATTGTAAATATTCTTACCAATCTCGTCAACGAAGCCTACGATAGCTGCAATGTCGCCAGTTTCAACGATTATCCTCGCCAGAGCTTCTCTATTTGCTCTGATGAATGATGGTTTTAGCAGCAGGTCCTCTGGTGGATAGCCGGTGATAGCCAGTTCGGGGAATATCACCAGATCAGCGCCTCCCTCGCGCGCCTTTCCGATATATTCTACGATTTTTTCGGTGTTGCCCTCTATATCCCCGACGGTTGCGTTTAGCTGCGCCAGTGCCACCCGGCAATCAAGGTCTGACATTCTTTACCACTTCTTTTTCTAAAACACCAGACATTGCGATATAAAAACATTCAGCAAGATTAGCGAAATCAAGGTGTGCAAGAAGTTCTCACGTTTCTTTTATTTCTACTGTTTAACAGCAGGATCCACCTCACACTCTGCTTCATAACAATTATGAAAAGTTCTCAAATACTATTTTATAGCCATTACATATATCCCTATTGCTATTAGTAAAAGACGGAGGATAATGAGCATGAGCATGAGCATGGCAAAAGCGAATGGTTTTCCGGTATGTTGCTATTGCGGCGCCTGTGCTGCGTTCATACCAGACTTTGAGAAGTACAGGGAGGAAGAAGTTGTATGGGATAAAGGTTGCGGTGGTTCGGCAGGTTTCTGCTTCAGTTTCTGTCCGCGCTCATTCGCAGCCTGCCGGCTGTGCGAGGAGGAATGTCCGAGGAAAGATTATGGTGTGTGTGATTTCAGTCCGAACACGTCATCACCGGAGAGGCGAATTCTGGCATATTATGAGGATATACTGATAGCAAGGTCTAAAGATGAGACTTTGAGAGGTGGAGCTGATGGTAGTGCCGTAACGGCGATACTCTGTAAAGCACTGGAGGAAGGCTTTATAGACGCTGCTGTTATTGCCATACGGACTGAGAACTGGCGAGCCGAACCTTTTGTCGCCACCACACCGGAAGAAGTATTGCGGGGTGCGGGTCCGAAATACACGGTCTGTCCTTCGGTTCTGGGCTTATGGGAAGCGATAGACCGTGGCTATGAGAACATCGCAATGGTCGGTACAGGATGCAATATAGAGGCAGTGAGACGGCTCCAGGCATTGCGCATGCCCACTCTGGAGCTTGACCGCGTGAAGGTCCTGATCGGGCTCTTTGGCACTGAAACGTTCTGGCATCGCGAGCTCGTCCGGTTTCTCGCAGAACGAGATATAGATATCAGGGATGTAGAGAAGTTCTATGTTACGAAAGGCAACTTCATGGTGGTCACAAAGGATTCGGAGTTCAGCATCCCTACAAGGGAACTGGATGCCTGTGTGCGTGATACGTGCCGGCTGTGCGAAGATTTCACCGCTCAGCTTGCGGATGTCTCCGCAGGCTCTTCTGGCTCGCCCGAAAGCTGGTCTTCATTGATTGTTCGTACACAGGCGGGCAGAGAGCTGTTGAAAATCGCGGATGCCGCAATAGAGACGAAGCCGATGGACGAAGCGGGGATAAACAGGATAAAACGATTCGCTTTTAAGAAGAAGATGGTGAATTATGGTCATATAATGGACCAGATGAGAGTTTGTGCCGCGTGCTTGACGAATCCGTATTCTTTTACATTGCAAAGAGGTGATTGAAATGGGAGATATATATGCAAATGCGAGGTCTACCACGGGTACGTCCGTGCGGAGGCGAGACGTGAACACACTGAGCGGGATGTGTCCGATATGTGTGAAGGAGTGTACAGTGCTATGCGAGATAGGTAAGAGTGCGTTCAGGGGCAGAGAGGTGTTGTATCCTGAGCCTGAGCAATTTGGCTGGAGTACAGCCGCATCAAATAAGGATTACGGGCTCGATTGGTCACATTTCAATATCCTCTCGCGGCTGCGTGGCGCGGAAGGCATAGAACCCAGTTCAGATGTAGCGCTCTTCACCAATGTGGACATAGAAACGAAGATAGGGGGGATCCCACTGAAGCTGCCACTCGCTATCGGCGCGTTTGGCTCCACCGATGTGGGTAAGAACAACTGGGATGCACTTGCTATCGGCGCTGCACTCTCAGGGATAATAATAATCATCGGTGAGAACGTCTGCGGTGTGGATCACGAATCGGTATTCACGAACGGCAAAGTGACGAAATCGCCGGAGATGGAACGGCGGGTCAGACTCTTCAAGGAGTACTGGGATGGTAAATACGGCGATGTCGCAGTGCAGACGAACGTAGAAGACCAGCGATTTGGTGTGGATGAGTACGTGATCTCAAAGCTGGAAGTGAACATAGTGGAACGGAAATGGGGGCAGGGAGCGAAGGCGATAGGCGGTGAGATACGTGTATCCTCGCTGGAAAGGGCACTGGAACTGAAGAGAAGGGGTTATGTCGTGCAGCCGGACCCCGAAGACCTCGCGGTTCAGGAAGCGTTCAAAGACGGCTTGTTCAAGACTTTCGAGCGGCACAGCCGCGTGGGATTCCCGGAAGAGCGCGGTTTTGTGGAGGATGTCGAATGGCTGCGTGATATCAGGTGCAAAATATGTAACGATAAAAACAGGTGCTTACCGCCCTGTGGACGTTGCATGGACGATGAAAGTGGCATCGGAAGCAAAAGTGGATTACATAACCTTTGATGGTGCCGGTGGCGGGACCGGAATGAGTCCTGTGCCGATGATGAACGAGATGAGCACGCCCACCGTGTATTTAGAAGCACAGATATTAAAAGGTGCGCAGGATACTGGAGCGAGAGGGTAAATACGTGCCCGACATGAGCATGGCTGGTGGGTTCATAAACGAGACGCAGATGTTCAAGGCGATAGCAATGAGTAACTTCGGCGGCAACCACGGTAAGGGTCCATTCGTGAAATCAATCACAATGGCGAGGTCGCCATTAACAGCAGCGATGAAGTCGCTCTATTTCACGGAACTCGCAGAAAAGGGCAGATTACCACGAGATTTTGCAAATAAATACGGGAATGACCCTGAAAAGTTCTTTATCGCTGCTGAGGAGTTGAAAACCGAATACGGTGCTAAAGTAGGCAATGAGATACCCTGGTCTGCGGTTGGCGTCTACACATACCTCTATGAGCGGTTAGGGATTGGTTTGAAGCAAATGCTTGCAGGCTCGCGTAAGTTCAAACTGGATTTGATAGACCGGGGCGATATTGCGTCACTGAGCAAACTCGCATCCGAGGTTACGGGCATACCGATGCTGCATGAGCTGGAAGCGGATATGTTCGAGGAGATACTGCTCTCATAGCGGTGCAGACTGTGCTGTGATGCATGCGTGCGAGTACGATGATGCTCCCGTCCCGCCGCATCAACGACGGTGACCACGTGCAATAAGAAGAAGTGGTTCAAGCGAGCCGAACATTGAAGTCACTTCTATCCGCAAGCATTCAATCCTGTAATTTAAAGGGGTATATAGTACAATATAGTACAATCATCCCCTACCATGCACTCTTTTTATATACTGCTGGCAATATAACGAATGGTGGAACAAATGGAGATACTGTGGATAGCACCTCTGGCTGGTCTGACAAGTCTCGTTTTCGCCGCGATATTCGCTGTTTATACACTCAAGCAGGAATCCGGCGATGAGAAGATGAATGCGATCTCAGAAGCCATTCAGGAAGGTGCTTCTGCGTATCTCAACCGGCAGTATCGTACCATTGCAGTGGTTGCTGTCGTGATCGCGGTAATTTTATTGCTCGCGTTAGCACGTACAATGGGCATCTCCGATTCCAGCCGTGTGGCTGCTGGCTTTCTGGCTGGTGCTGTATGCTCCGCGGCGGCGGGGTATATCGGCATGTTCGTATCCACACGCGGCAATGTCAGGGTCGCACAGGCTGCGAAGACCGGTGGGTTACGTAAAGCGCTTGCAATCGCATTCCGGGGTGGTTCTGTAACGGGTTTGTCGGTCGTTGGGCTCGCTTTACTCGGAACCGCTCTGCTTTATATCGGCTATGGAGCGAACAGCCATGCGGTAGACCTGATTGTTGGCTATGGGTTCGGTGCATCGCTGATCTCGTTATTTGCGCGAATAGGCGGTGGTATATACACAAAAGCAGCGGATGTGGGTGCTGACCTTGTTGGCAAGGTAGAAGCCGGCATACCCGAGGACGATCCGCGAAACGCAGCGGTCATCGCCGATAATGTCGGTGATAATGTCGGTGATTGCGCGGGTATGGGTGCTGACCTCTTTGAGACGTACGTGGTGACCGCAATAGCAGCGATGTTGATCGGGGGTTTGATAACGAAACAGGGCATAGTAAGGTCTGTATTCCCCGACGTCGTCTCTGACCTTGCACTCATCGAGTACCCTCTATTACTCGGTGCCGTGGCTATCTTCGCTTCCATAATCGCGATCTTCACGGTACGAATGGGCAGGGGTGAACGGATTATGCGTGCGCTGTACAATGGTGTTGCCACTGCTGCCGGGCTCAGTATCATCCTCTTCTACGTGGTCACTGTGCTGGTAATTGGCAGGGATGCGCGTGCAATTGCGTTGTTCATCTCTACGGTTATCGGGATTATAATAATGGCGCTCATGGTCATCGTTACCGAGTATTTCACACAGATGCACGCACCTGTACGTGCTATTGCCGATGCGAGTAAGACCGGCGCAGGTACAAACCTGATTACCGGACTGGCGATTGGTATGTTCTCCACGGGCTTACCGGTACTGATCATATGTGGAGGCATACTGGCTGCTTATTTCATACCCCTATCGCTTACAGGCGAGAGTATTGTCGGGCTCTATGGAATAGCGATAAGCGCAGTGGCAATGCTATCCACCACCGGAATCATCATCGCTCTCGACTCCTATGGACCGATAACAGACAATGCAGGTGGTATAGCGGAGATGGCGGATTTATCCCCGGATGTGAGGATGCAGACAGACAAACTCGATGCCGTCGGTAATACCACGAAGGCAGTGACAAAGGGCTATGCCATTGCCTCGGCTGCTATCGCCGCGCTCGCTCTATTCTCAGATTATCTGCACAAGGTGGATCTGCCTGCGAATAGCTTCAGCCTCTTCAGCCCGCTCGTTATGGTCGGTCTCTTGCTCGGCGGGCTCCTTCCTTTCATCTTCAGTGCAGTGCTCATGCGAGCAGTTGGCAGGGGCGCGTTCAAAGTGGTGGAGGAAGTGAGACGGCAGTTCAGAGAGATTCCGGGCATCTGGGAAGGCACAGCGAAACCGGAATATGGCAGATGCGTCGAGATAGTGACAGCAGCTGCGCTGAGGGATATGATAATACCAGGTATGATCGCGGTTGTGGTACCGATAGCTGTGGGATTGTTCAGTCCAATAGCACTCGGTGGGCTCCTGATAGGCGTCATCGTGTCCGGACTGGTACTGGCGCTGATGAT
>JAODGV010000059.1 GCA_025464425.1 Methanosarcinales archaeon
TGCGATTCGGGCTTCAAGTTCCGTTAACTTCTCCAGCATCGGCAGCCTCGCTTCGAGCGAATCAAACCTTGAAGCCACTTCTATTCGCAAGCCTTCAACCTTATCCTTCACACCTTCAATCTTGTCATCCACCGCTTCAAACCTGGAATCCACGGCATCGAACCTTCTATTCACGGCATCGAACTTCGATAGCATCTCCTTCCTCAAACTCTCCACTTTACCATCCGCCGCCTCGAACCTTCTGTCCACGGCATCGAACTTCGATAGCATTTCTTTTCTCAAGCTCTCAACTTTAGCATCCGCCGCCTCGAACTTCGCCAGCATCTCTTTTCTGAGACTATCTATGCGAACATCCACCTTATTGTCTATACTTTCGATTTTTGCCTCAAGCGCTTTTAGCTCACCACTTATTTCATTCAATTTCGGCATGAGCAGCCGCTCTATCCACGCTGGGATCTGTTCCATGATAGAACTATTGCGTTCATTTATATATAAGATAGGAGTGAGAAGGTTCTGCACGAATTTGATTGACGTGTGGATAAATGAGCTTTTGAAGGTGTGAAAGTAAACATTTATATCACGGGTACCAAATATATTTATAACAGGAATGGGCGAAAGTGTATATATAACTTCACCCGGTCGGCTACATTTCACTCTTATAGACCTGAACGGTGAACTTGGCAGGGTGGATGGCGGTATGGGTGTCGCATTGAATGAGCCTTCCTTAGCGCTGAAAGTAACACCAGTGGATTCAGATTCGGAATTAGAGAATCCTCCTGCGGTTATTCCTGTACTGGAGCGTATAAAACGTGGATTTAAACCGGCTTTGAAACACCACTATAAGGTTGAGATATTGAAGGCGTTACCACACCATGTCGGTCTGGGCTCACAGACACAGCTATCATTATGCGTGGCGAAGGCAATAAGCGTGCTTGAAGACCGGAGCCTAACTACATTTGAACTCGCAAAGCTGGTAAGTCGCGGTGGCACCTCGGGCATAGGTACCGCAGCTTTTGACCGTGGCGGGTTCATACTCGATGGCGGGCATCTCTTCAGGATTGGTCGTGCCAGCACAGGAGTAAAACACTCTTTTATGCCCTCTTCGGCATCGGAAGTGCCACCACCGCCCGTTATCTTCCAGCACCCGTTACCTGAAGACTGGTACTTCGTAATTGCCATCCCGGAAGTGAAGAGTGGCGCACATGGTGCTGAAGAGATAGATATCTTCAGAAAATACTGCCCTGTAAGAGCCTCTGAGGTGGAGAAGATATGCAGAATCATACTGATGCGAGTACTGCCTTCGGTCATTGAGCGCGATATCTACACACTTGGTGAGAGCCTGTCAATGATACAGCAGATAGGATTCAAGAGAATTGAGGTTGAGCTTCAGCACAGTATAATAAAGTCGCTATTCGATTTCTTCGCATCACATGCGTTGGGCTATGGGATGTCCTCTTTCGGTCCCACAACTTACGGACTGGTCAGAGGTGAGAAAGAGGCACGCGAACTCGCTCAACACACACGCGAATTACTGGCTGAACGGCAGATAAAAGCATCCGTGTTTTATTCATCTGCAAATAATGAAGGTTGCGTGGTGAAACATTAATGACTGGTCGTGTTCGTTCCCATTTTTATTTATCTATGCAAGTGGCTAAGAATAACATATGTCAAAAGGAGGAACTCTACTGAGCGATGTGCGAGTGATAGTGCTCATGGTCTTCGTTTTAGCCGCGCTCATCGCCATCTATGTCTATCCACCGCCACCCCCCGGTGCCGGTCTCAACGGCAATCTCCAGTATGGTCTGGACCTCGTTGGGGGCTCCTCGCTACAATTGAAATTGAATGGCACTCTCGTCGGTATTGATGCACCCGAAACCGTAAATGAGTCACAGATTGCCGCTTACCTCAGTGATGCACTGGATGCTGAGGTCCGCCCTTACGCTACTATGGAAGGCACAGTGAAGTACGAGATAAGACGAAGCGTCACGAAGGAGCAGTTAATGGATGTTCTGAATGGTATAAATGCCACAATAGCCAGGAAACCGGACGGTGAACCTGACTTTGAGGAAGGATTGACCCGCGAGACACGGGATGAGACACGACGGATAATAGAGACGAAGTTGAACATGTTAGGTCTGGCGAGCACAACGGTGAGAACCGCGGGCAGTAATCTACTGATCATTGACCTCGCGGGTATAGACATAAAGACCGCGGAATCTCTGGTTGGTAAACCCGGCAGGTTCGAGATACGGATACAGACTAATGGCACAGGAGGGCAGATACAGAAAGGGGATACTCTCACCGAGATTGCAAACTTCACCGAACATGTAATCTATGGACGGGAAGGGATAAGGAGTGTGAGGATGGTGCCGCAGAGGCGAAGCGAACACGAGGACGCACCATGGGGTGCTCCTTTCACACTCACTGATAAAGGAGCCAGTGCAATCAGAGATGCTGCAATAAAGTATCATGCAGTGGACGACCCCGAGAATCACGAATTGACTATGTTACTCGACGATGTTGTGGTTTACAGTGGACCTCTTTCGGATGAACTCGCGGCAGAACTCCGAACGAGACCGGTCTATAGCCTGATAGCCGAGACCGGCTCAGGCGATGAAGGCTTAAAGAGGGCGAAAGAACTGATAATACACCTCAAAGCAGGTGCTTTACCGGTAAATGTACAGGTGGTTGGTTCCGGTGAGGTACCCGCTTATCTGGGCACAAAATTCAGGCTGGGTGCTGTTATCACCGCTTTACTCGCGCTACTATCCGTCACATTCGTGGTTGCTCTCCGGTACAGGGTGAAGAGGATAATACTACCGATGTTCTTCGGACTGTTCAGTGAGATAATACTGATACTGGGGCTGGTAGCTGTGATAAACTGGCTTACGATCGCCATAATGGGTGTCATCCTCCTGCTATTATTCACAGGCTCGATTCTCAAATGGTGGAATTATCCCGTAACCGACCTTACCGTTGGCGTATTTGCATTGCTGATAGTATCCGCATTTGTATTATCAGCCGGCAAATGGCAGCTGGATCTGCCGAGCATTGCAGGTATAATCGCGGTGATCGGTACCGGTGTGGATCAGATGGTGATAATAACAGATGAGGTACTATCAGGCGGCAAATCGGCAACCATGTATCAAAAACGTATATCATTCGCATACAGCATAATATTCGCATCTGCTGCAACGACCATCGTTGCAATGCTCGCACTCGCATTCATGGCGCTCGGAACACTGAGAAGCCTCGCAATCGTCACTATAATCGGACTATTAATCGGTATATTCATCACGAGACCCGCATACGCACGGATAGTAGAGCTGGTACTTTAAGTACTCTCATTCTTATCCTTGCTTTTATTATTCTCCTTCCATTCCAGGTAATTACAGTACGGGCAGCCGAAATCCCATGCCCTGCTGCTCTTACCCTTGCCCTTTCTCAGTATCTTCAGTTTGAACATCGTTGGATGCTTCTCACATCGCTCGCCGGTCACTATCACCCGCCCTGTGGGGGGTAACGGCAGTGAGAAGGTGCATTCAGGATAGCCACTGCAGCCTATGAATCGTTTCCGCCTCTTTGAAGTCGCCCAGAAGAGATTTGCTCCACACTCAGGGCATGTCCCGACGATCCTATCAGCTTTCACCGCTTCTCTAAGCGATTTAGAGATCTCCTCCCGATTATCCACCATCTCACGGAATACCGCCCTGAGCATCGCTCGTGAATCCTCCACCACCTCATCCTTATTACGTCTGCCCTCACTTATCCAGTCCATCTCCTGCTCCAGTGCCCTCGTCATATCCGGTTTGGTCATCATCGCAGCATACTTCTCCAGGGTATAAACGACCGCAAACGCCTTCTCCGTCGGTCTGCTCGGATTGCCCTGCACGTACGCTCGCTCATATAGCTTACCGATTATCTCATGGCGTGTGCTCTTCGTACCGAGTCCGAGTTCTTCCATCTTCTTTATCAAACCCGCCTGCGATAGCCTGTTTGGGGGCTTCGTCTCCTTCTCCTGAAGTTCCAGATCGTCTAACCAGACCTTATCCCGCTCTTTCAATGCCGGTAACTTCGTCTCTTCTTTCTTTTGATACGGATAAACTGCTAAGAAGCCTGGTTGCTTCAATTCATGCCCCTTCGCATTGAGTATTTCACCACCAACTTCCACCTTAACGCTTGTGTCCTCCCATCTCGCCGCATCTGATAGTGTAGCCATGAAATGCCTGACCACGAGCTCGTAAACCTTCCACTCGTCTTTATCCAGCCTGTCCTTCGTCGTGACAGCAACGGGATGTATGGGTGGATGGTCCTTAGTCTGTTTCTTACCCGCGGTGGGCTTCAATTGCTTCTTCTTCAATAGCATAGCGGCATAATCGCCAAACTCCGGGCTGGTCTTGAACTGCCCGATCAGCGCTCTCAGATCCAGTGTCTCCGGATATGTGGTGTTATCCGTACGGTGATAGGATATAAGCCCCTGTAGGTAGAGGCTCTCTGCGATATTCATTGCGCGTCTCGGCGTGAAGCCGATAGCGGATGCCGCTCTTATGAAACTCGTGGTATCAAACGGAGCGGGTGGGTTATCTCGTCGTAGTCGCTTCTTCAATTCACTGACGATACCTTCTCCCGCGGATTCTATCTTGTTCTTAACCGCTTCCGCTTCTTCTAAATGCCAGAATTTACCACGTTCGTGTACCGCAGTGAATGTATCCCCGCCCTCTGTCCTCAGTTTCGCATGTAATTCCCAGTATTTACGCGGTATGAACCGCTCAATCTCCTTCTCCTTATCCACAAGTAACGCGAGTGTTGGCGACTGCACCCTGCCAACGGAGAAGAAACCCTCGCCAAGCCGATTCGCAGCCAGTGATACAAACCTGGTAAGTGCTGCGCCCCATATCAGGTCGATCATCTCTCGCGCCTCCGCAGACGCCGCGAGATTGTAATCCACATCTGTCCGCGATGCGAAACTCTCTTTTATCGCCTGCTCGGTTATTGCACTGTATCGCATTCTATCAACCTTTAGCGAAGGATTCACTCGCTTGATAACCTTCAGCGCTTCCACTCCTATCAGCTCACCCTCACGGTCATAATCTGTAGCGATGGTGACGATATCGGCATCCTTGGCTATCTTCTCCAGAGCTTTAATCAGGTCTTTCCTGAGTGCAACTTCTATTATTTCCGCATCTATCAGTTCATAAGGGTCTATTTTACTCCAGTCGTTATAATATTGCGGGAAGTCGAGCCTGAAGACATGCCCGCTCAGTCCTATTACCACCTTGTCTTCAAACTCATACGCATCTATCTTCCCTATCTTTCTCTTCTTCGCTCGCCCGCCTGAGAGGATAGATGCAATCCTCTTCGCCGTTGTCCCCTTCTCTGTTATTATGTAATGCATTATAGCATGATAGCTAAGCTATTTTTATATAAAATTATTCGCCACTCTTCAGTCGATTCAGTAGCTTCTCCAGTAACTCCATGGATACTATCGTCACTTCACACTTCATGCTCTTGCCTTCTTCATACATCATATCACCAACCCGATCATAAGCTTCTATGACCCTTCGGACTGCCTCTTCATTATTACCCCCATTGCGTAACCTCAATTCCCGTTCGAGTTTGCCAAGTTCCGCAGAGATCTTCCTGCCCAGCGGGCATAATCGTATAGAAGGGAAGGGATAAGCGAATTCAAACGGGAACACACGGCATACCAGCGGTCTCTTATCATAAATCATGCACCTGTTATCCCTCAGATAGGGACACGGCGTCTTAAGGCAGTTCTCTATCGCACTATCATCAAGTTTATCAAAGAAGCTATCTCCCTCCATTTTATAAAGCCGCTCTATATCCGCCCAGGTCAGACTGATTGGCAATGTCCTGCAACACTCACCACAACGCTCGCACCTGAAATATGCCAGGATAGCTTCCGCCAAGCTCGCATACCTCGCCCGGTGCATCTCCGCCGATAATCTTTATTAAGTATAAGTAAAATTAAGCTTTTGAACATAAACGTTAAGAATGAATGGCAAGGACAGGATTCTGGAAGCGGTGGAAAAGAAGAGGCGGGAAAGTGGATTAGTAAAATTCTTCTCCGATCCGATAGGAGTAATAAGGGAGAAGCCTGTTCGGCTGGGTTACATATCAGGAATTATTGGCGTATGTCTTATGCTCATCGTTTATGTTTACAGGCTGGAGTTCATCGCGCCATACGACATGTACATTTTATCGGGTCTCGTGGCGTGTCTTCCACCGGCATATTTCATTTACGTGGAGGATAAAAGGATAATGAAGGCGGATGACGAGTTCCCGCGTCTGTTAAGTGACCTTGCAAGGGCAAAGAGAGCAGGACTGACACTGGTAGAAGCCTTTGAACTTACAGCTAAGGGTAATTATGGGATACTCACGGAGGGCTTGGAGAAAATGGCACATCAGTTGACGTGGGGAGTTCCTTTCGAGGATGCTCTCAGGATGTTTGCCCGGCGTTATCCCACACGAATAATAAAACGTTCCATAGAAATAATTATAGAGGGCTACCGTGTAGGAGGCGAGGTGGGGAAGGTGCTGACAATAGCTGCGGAGGACGTTACCGAGTTCAGAACACTGGAGAAGAGAAGGATAGCGGAGATGCGTCCTTATGTAGCCATTTGCTATGTCGCCTTCTTTATTTTCCTCGGCATTTTACTTGTGCTCTACGCTACACTCATACCAATGATGACGGAAGCAGCGGAGAAACTAAGTGAATCAGGAGCACCGAGCAGGTTTATAATAATGGTAGATGTAGAAAAGCTGAAGATGCTGTACTTCCATTGTGGCGTAATCCAGGGAATATGTGCCGGATTAATAGCCGGAAAGTTAGGAACCGGAAAAGTCATAATGGGCTTGCGGCATGCGCTGATATTAGCCGGAGCGGCATTTGGTTTGTTTGCTATTTTGAAATTCGTACCGGCTATCTAATCCCATGAGAACACCATACATAGCAACCACGAATAAACATCCTCCCGCTTGCGAGCCATTTCCTCCTTCTCGTAGCATGATTATATGCCATCCTCGAACGGCAAAATATCAGTGTGTGAAATAGGCAACCACGAGATCGCGATATACAGAATCTATCCTGACGAACCCATAACGCTCGAACTGCACGACTTTATCCCGCTCTGATGCGATCAAAGGCTCGCCTATACCTTCATCATCTGTACCATCCGGCTTCTTCACCCTCACCTTTATGCCATTGTCAGGCGCCCAGTGAATGATAAAATCCCCTTTCTGCGGAGTATCATCAATGACCTTAGCGACCAGTGGTTTTATGGATTCTATCACCACGGTGCAGAGGTATTTAAGCCTTATGCGCTGCCCTTCACGCAGATTCGCATAATCGTCACCGGAGATATAAATCCGGTTACCGGTTCTTATCTCACGATAATCTGTTCCTGACGGGTGCTTCAGCGCCATAGCGACAAAGGAATCGCCATCCCTCAGCACCATCGGCACAGGTCTCCGAACGAAGAAGTAACGCAAGGCATGGGGGTCCACCAGTTTCCGGTTCTCCGCATACAGGTTCTTCATACTGACCGAGATGTCGTTCTGTGAGATGCCCATAGCGATAAAGAACCTGCGAATTGCTTCAGGCTGGAATCCTCTCCTGCGGAGTGCACGCACGGTTGGCAATCTCGGATCGTCCCAGCCATCATATTCTCCGCGTTCTATACCACGTCTGAGTTCCGATGTGCTGAACTTCCCGAACTCAAACACTTTTATCTTGCCCCATACTGCTGTTATTGGATATCGCCAGCCGAAATAGTCATAAAGGAACCGCTGCCGCATCTCTGACTTCAGGAGATCCTTACCACGCAATATATGCGTTATGCCGAGCATGTGGTCTTCTATCGCAGACTGGAAGTCCAGCGTGGGCCACACGATGTAGCGTGCTCCAACACGTGGATGCTCTCGCTTCAATATCCTGAAAGCGACCCAGTCCCTTAACGCTGGATCCTCATTACCCATATCCGTCTTTATCCGCAATACCGCTTCCTTCTCATCATAGGCACCACCGAGCATCTTATCCCAGTATTCCATATTCAACTCAGGCTCTGTATCTCTATGTGGACATCCCACCTTACGATCTTTATATGATTTGAATTCCTCACGTGTGCAGAAGCAAACGTATGCAAAACCCATATTTATCAGTTCTTCCACATGTCTGTAATACAGGTCCATACGTTCTGATGCCACAATTACCTCATCCGGTACGGCATCCAGCCATTCACAATCCTCCAGATACCACTCATAAGCTTCGGGCAACGGACGCTTCAGCAATGGGTCGGTATCATCGAATCGCAGTATAAACCGCCCGTTATACATCTTCGCATACTCGGAATTCACAATTATGCCACGAGCACTGCCGAGCGTTGCAGCACCGTTTGGATTGGGTGCGAACCGCATGATTACACGCTCAACGCTGTCGTGCATTGGGAGTTCCGGCAGTTTCAACTCATCCTCGCGCTTATCCGCTTTGCTCGCCCGCACTTCCTGTTCTTCAGGTGCTATACGCATCAGTTCCACCGCCCACTCCTCTGCACTCAGCCGTTCTATCGCCTTTATCTCCTCTCTCACCAGCCTGGAAATTTCTCTCGCTTCTTTCCTCAGTTCCGGATGCTCACCGAGTATCCTCTTCAGTACCGCATCCATTTGCGGCGGTTTGCCATACTTCAACGCGTTCTCCAATGCGTATCTTCTTATCTCTTCCCTCATCATCACTGCATGCTCGCCAGAAACCGATTTAAATGGTACAATGCTTATACTATAAAACACGTGGATAATAACATAACAATAAATATAAGCGATGAAAAGCGATGTGAAGATCGGTCTGGAATGTCACGCTCAACTCCTCACACGGTCTAAATTGTTCTGTCCGTGTCCTACCGACTATCATAATGCCGACCCGAACACGCACGTATGCCCGATTTGCCTGGGCTTACCGGGCGCTCTGCCAGCAGTAAACGAGCAGGCGATAAGGTACGGTATAAAGGTAGCACTTGCTCTGGGCTGTGAAGTGCAGCCGGAGATAATATTCTATCGTAAGAACTACTACTACCCCGACCTGCCAAGAGGTTTCCAGATAACGCAGTATGACTTCCCCATTGCATTCAACGGCATGGTACGAATAGAGAGTGATAGCGGGGAACGCGAGATACGGATAAGACGAGTGCATATCGAGGAGGATCCGGGCAGACTGGTTTATAAAGGCACAATTGACACGGCTAAGTATTCGCTCGTTGACTATAATCGCTCCGGTATACCTCTGGTAGAGATAGTGACCGAGCCGGACCTCAGATCGCCGAAGGAAGCGAGGATATTCCTCAACAAATTGAGGAGCATTATGGAATACCTTGGCGTATTCAATGGAGACCTTGAGGGTGCGATGCGTGTTGACGCCAACATATCACTGGCAGGAGGTGAGCGAGCAGAGATCAAGAACATATCCTCATACAAGGGTGTGGAACGTGCGTTATCGTTTGAGATCACGAGACAGCGTAACCTGTTAAGGCGGGGTCTGCCGGTAAAGCAGGAGACGCGCCACTATGATGAGGTGCGTGGAATAACCATCTCAATGCGTACGAAAGAGTTTGAAGAGGACTATCGCTATTTCCCTGAGCCGGATCTCGTGCCCGTCCGTACGGCGGAATACGTACCAGAGCTGGAAGCTGAGATACCTGAGCTGCCGGATGAGAAGAGGAAACGGTTCATAACACAATATTCCATAACATCGGAACATGCTACTGCACTCACTTATGATAAGTACATAGCGGACTTTTACGAAGCGGTCGCATCTGAAATCGACCCTAAACTGAGCGCTACATGGATCGCCGATGTTCTGAAGGGCGAATTGAATTACCGGTCTATAACAATGCGTGAAGCACTTGAGAGACTTTCAACCGACGACTTCGTGCTCATATTACGGTACCTCAAGCAGGGTGTAATCACGGAGCGAGGAGCAACAGAGGTGATAAGGGAGATGCTCGACCGCGGAGGTAAGCCCGAAGAGATAATAAAGCGGAGAAAACTGGCACGTATCAGTTCCGCAGAGATGCAACATGCGATAGATGCGGTGCTAAACGATGAAGCAAACAGAGGTGCAATATCTGATTATCTCACGGGTAAGCGTGAAGCGTTGAATTTCCTCGTCGGGCAGGTGATGAAATACACACGCGGGCGTGCAGAGCCAAAAACGGTTCGCAGTATGTTAGAGAATGCTCTGAGTAATGCCCACAAATAGACTTATACCGAGTCCCGAACCGGAGAGACGGCTGGGTATATGGTATTATGCCACACGTACGGAAGGCATTGGCGGTATTATAAAGCAGATACCGGCAGACTTCGTGGTTCGTGAAGTGACCAGTCGAGAAGAGAATGACTCGGGCGAATTCCTGATTATTGAGCTCAAAAAGGTGAACTGGGATACAAACAGTGTGATAAGGGAGATATCGCGGCGATTGGGCATTAGCAGAAACCGGATAGGATTCGCAGGCACAAAGGATAAATCCGCCGTGACCGTACAGAAGCTCAGTATCAGGGGCATAAACGCTGAGGATTTGAAGCGTGTAAGGCTCGCGGATGTAACAATGCGGATACTGGGGCGGTCAAATAAGCCGGTATCACTCGGCGACCTCCATGGTAATGAATTTGAGATCGTTATTCGTGGTCTGAATGGTAGCGAGAGCGAGATACTCAGCAGGATAGATTCTATATCGGAAGAGATCGAGTCTATTGGTGGCGTACCCAATTTCTTCGGCGTTCAGCGTTTCGGGGTCAGCCGTCCAATAACGCACATCGTGGGCGAGCATCTTGTACGGGGTGATATAAAAGCTGCGGTGATGACCTATCTCGCATACATATCGCCGGACGAGAGCGATGCGGTGATACGAGCGAGGGAACTCTGCCGTAAGGGTGAATTCAAAGAGAGCCTGAAACGAATGCCACTCCGCTACGAGCGAGCGATACTGAACGAGCTGGTAAAGGCTAAAGATCCTGACGAAGCAAATTACGTCGCAGCTTTACGTGCATTACCTCAGAACCTGCAGAAGCTATTCATACACGCATATCAGGCTTATCTATTCAATATCGTCCTGAGCAAGCGTATGGCGGAGCAAATACCACTTAACGAGGCTATGATTGGTGATGTGGTCTGCTATCGGAATGAATCGGGTTTTGCCGATCCGGGCAGGATAGAACGTGTGACAGCAGCTAAAGTGGATGCAATAAACCGATTGATACGGCATGGTAGAGCTTTCGTCACTGCACCGATATTTGGTTTCGCGACCGAACCTGGCACGGGTAAGGAGGGGGATATAGAGCACGAGGTGCTGGACGAAGCAGGCATCTCACTATCCGATTTCCGGAGCATTGTACCGGGAATGAGTTCCAGAGGTACAAGACGACCGATCATAGTGCCTCTGCGGATCACCCATGAGGAATTAGCCCCGGACGAGTTGAATCCTGGCAGTAAGCGGCTGAAATTGCGGTTCTTCCTGCCTAAGGGCTCATATGCCACCGTCGTATTACGTGAGTATATGAAGTGTCACAAAGTTTAATTACTATAATGGTTTTATTATAGAGCGATGACGAAGAGGCTTGTACCCATTGATGTGAACAAATGCATAGGTTGCATGGAATGTATGTTCGCCTGTTCGAGGCGTTTGGGCAGGGGTGGTCTTGTGGATTCCGCTATACGTGTGCGGTCGGCAGGGGGAATAGAGCGCGGTTTTGTTATCATTGTCTGTCGTTCGTGTGAGGATCCGCCATGCGCTAAAGTTTGTCCCGCGGGTGCGCTGAACGCACGGAAAGGAGGTGGTGTGATACTGGATGAGAGCAAGTGTATCGGCTGTGGCTTTTGCGTTCAATCGTGCATTCTCGGCGCCATAGCATGGGATAAAAGCAGGAATAAACCAATAGTCTGCAAATACTGTGGTGAATGCGTTAAATACTGCGTGCACAATGCCATCAGTTTGTTAGACACGAATCAGGATGGGCGACCGTGCAGTTGAGTTAGTCGCGAGTAAAAGGGGAAGATGCTGTCCAGCAGGGATGAGATAAGATTTCTTGGTACCGCTGGTGCGAGATTCGTTATGATTGCCCAGTTCCGGTCTTCCGCAGGTATTGTTCTCAGTTTGAAGGGCACGAACATACTTATAGACCCCGGTCCTGGTACTCTTGTTCGATTCGCAACAGTTAAACCGAGACTCAATCCCGCAAAGTTGCATGGCATCGTACTGAGTCACAAGCATTTAGATCATTCAAATGACGTGAACGTGATGATAGAAGCGATGACCGAAGGAGGTTTCAAGCCAAGGGGTGTTCTGCTCTGCCCTGAGGATGCGATAACAAACGGCGGTGATGCGATCGTGCTGGACTATTACAAAAACCTTCTTGAACGGATCGAAGTGATGACCGAGGGTGGGGTGTACACCATTGGCAATCTGGAGCTGAGCACACCGAAGAGGCATATACATGGCGTTGAAACCTATGGACTGAACATAAAAGTGCAGGGCGAAGATAGGACCAGGGTCTCTTATATCGCAGATACGCTATATTTCCACGGACTGGAAGATTATTACGATGGTGAATTAATCGTGATGAACGTGGCGATGTATAAGCGAAGGGAAGGAGTGGAGCATCTCTGTGTGGATGATGCTAAGCGGATAATAGAGATCAGACGCCCGAAGGTGGCGATTCTCACTCATTTCGGTATGACCATGCTGAGGAATAAGCCATGGGAGATAGCACAGCAGATAAGCAAAGCCACTGGTGTTGAGGTAATAGCAGCACATGACGGCATGAAATTCGATCTCAGGCGCGTCTCACCATAATAAAATATTCATTCACGTACTTTTTGATACAACTTTTCATACTCCATCACCACCTCGTTCCATGAATAAACCTCTGGTGCTCTGGTCGGTTTTTCAAGCGCCTTCACTATATTCTCAGCAATACTTCCTGCACTGTAATCTGCTATATAACCAGTTCCTGGCGTTACACGGGTGCGCAACGCCCTGCTCGGCGTTACTACCACTGTTTTACCGCGCGCCCACGCCTCGGACAACACAATTGAGAAACCTTCTGTGAATTCTCCAATACTGGGAATCACAACGACATCCGCGGCATCATACGCCGCTATCTTCTCCTCCTCGCTCACAAACCCCAGAAACATGACATGCTCAAGAATACCCATCTCGGCTGCAATCTTTTTCAATTCGCTGGTATACCCGCCCGCATCAGGACCAATAAGAACCGCAACCGCATCCGAATACACGCTTAAAATCTCAGGCATCGCCTCTATTATCAACTGCGGTCCCTTCAATGGATGTATCCTGTTCACAAACAGTATTATTTTCCTGCCTTCAAGCCCATATTTCACCCTGAAATTCACATCAGGTTCGAAATTGAAGTAATAACCCGGTATTCCATCGGGAATTAACGCAACATTTCGCTTTAGTCTGCGAACCAACATGAAATCAACATCATTTTTCACCTGAATACAGTCGGAAAGCAGCATGGAAATGAGGGATATGAATTCAATGAACGCAAGGAAAGGTCTTAAGATTTTATTAGGGTGCTTTAAGAGTGCGAGTGGCGTGAAAACCGTAGCTATAACCGGTTTTCTTGCAATTTTTGCTGCGATAAGGAGCATGAAAGTGAACAAATCGTCAGTTGAAATCAGATGAACGATGTCAAACCCTGACAAATCCGGGATTTTGAGCGGAATCTCAAGCCTGAACGCCAAAAACGCAGAATTTAGTCGCTCAATTCCCACTTCATGGCTGCCTTCCAGACGCA
>JAODGV010000060.1 GCA_025464425.1 Methanosarcinales archaeon
TTCAACAGGGGACTCAAAATAAACAGGACTCCACCCCCTCGCCCTGGGGTACGAGAACAGAGTTCCCTCGATTTTTATTTCCCTCGTGCTCTGTTTGAGGTATTGAAGCTCGTTTTCTGATATCTCGACCTCCACATTTCCTCTGTAGGTCTCCATTGGGTCAATGAGGTGGCGATAACCAAAGACCCCACCTGGATATAAACTCTTCCACTCCCCTTCCTTCTTGAAATAGATATCATAATCAAATTCCTCAAAATAAATAGCTGTCGGGTTAGGATTGTTAATAATAACACTCATATTAATCCCCGATTCTCTCGTTTCCAGCTCTATACCCGTAATATCAGGGCATGTAGCCTGTTTAGCCCCCTCATCCGGCTCTATATGAATGGCAGTGGTGTTTTCAAAGGCGACCTCATAAGACCATGAGCTAACTTCCGCCGATAACGAACCATTTACCGTAACGTTAAGACCCTCACTTAAGAAATGCTTCAAAAGCTCACCCCGGGGAATGGAAAAATTCCTTTTTATAGTTACAGACTCCATGTGTTTGAGAGGCGCGATTGTCTCCTCTATTCCTGCTTGATGCCACGCCTGGACACCATCTAAGAAAACATAATACTCAAAATCTGTTAATGTGGCTTCCCTTTGATTGGTGTTGGTGATAAAGAAATCAATGGTTAGAACAGACACATCATCCTCACACACTCCTATTTGTATATCTACCGTGGGTTCTCCCACCTTCCCTTCAATTGCACAACATGCAAGTATTACAATTGATGTACAGATTAAACCAGCCAGTACGTGTCTTCTTTCTATTTTCGCCCCTTTTATTCCCCCACTTTTCGCTAAGTCTGTATCCATTTAAACATCCCCTTCCTCTGCATCTGATTCCCGCATCTTCTTATCTGACCATACCCGCAAGCGATCCCGTATCAATCTGTAAATAATACTTTTGATATTATAAATATAATTTTTGTTTTTTTTAATTTATGTTATTAATATTAAACATAGCGGATTTGATAGGGGAGGGAGAAACAAGGGCGCACTCTACTGAGATTGGATTTAAGCAACCTTTTCAGGTGGCCAGTTATCCTTCATCCAGCCCGGTATCCTGCCACTGTCTCTCGGACCCACGAGCACTGTCCAGCCCGTGACATCTTCCGTCTCACCCGACATTCGAGCTGCGAGTCCCGGTATAATCATGGTCTTATGCTTGACCTTCTTATCCGCTTCGTACCGCTCTAATGTATCTTTTATCAGATCTGCTGTGAGTTGCCCGCCCGCAACTGCTGCCTCCACACCCAGTCCTTCTGTATCCACGACCATCAGGTAAGAATCTATCTTATTTGATGAAATGTCGCTCTCCACTGTGTAATAGGTCAGGGCGAAGTTAGTGGTGACAAAGAGAGGTGATTCGGGATCTGGATTGCCTATTTCGCGTATACCCGGCTCTACGCTCACCGGGCGTCTCGGATCGGTATAGATGTTATCCACCAGCGTACGCTCGGTTAACAATGCATGTGGCTCTATCGAATGCATTATCATTATATCGGCGTATCTTATGATGAATAAACATGCCATCATCGCCTCCCAGTAAGAGGCATACAGTGCATCGTCATGCACCATCCACGCGGTCATTGGCACAGCGAGTAACGGATAAGCAACCGCTCTGTTACCATCACCGATTGCGGCGCGTCTGAGCTTTATGAATCGCTCGAAAGAATTCCTCAGTCCTTCTCCTGCTGGATATGTCCGTGGGTCGAGCACCAGCTCTTCAAGCCCCTCACGTGAGAATGTCAACGCCAGCCGGGTAAGCACGTCAAGATCATCCGAGGAGAGTGTAACCGGCACCTGATATTGCCGCGCCATCCGGAGTAATTCACGCCAGTTAGACTCATTTGCGGCATACAGGAGTGGATTCCTGTCCGCCACCTCCTTCAAGCCCGCTTCCAGCATCTCAGGGTCAAATGAGCACAGCACCAGCGGTAAATCCGTCTCGTCTGATACACACTTCACACACGCTCTGTACTGCTGCAAATCGCCCGAAACTGCACGAACGGCAATTCCATCCAGTTTCAGGAACTCACCAACATAGAACTTCCTCCAGCCCGCTATTTCACGCACTCGCGCCCTCAAATCCTCCTCGTCCATCGTGTCCCAGACATCATAAATGAGCACTGTGCGATTGAAGAACGTGAGTTCATGCCGATGCAGGACATCTTCGCCTCCTATTACCCTCGCATTAGCGCCCACACCTATCTCAACTTCTCGTACCTCAGGCGCTAATAACTCCTGCAGTTGCCTGCCCTTAGCCGCATATTTTTGGTCTGATAGCAGCGGGCACTCATTCAAATTCCTCTTTCGATCCAGGAGAAGGGAAGCAAATGCCAGGCAGGTCTTCTCACCGCATTCACGGCAGTTCGTCCCTGGTAAATACTTCCACACATCCATCGGACTGCTCAGTTTCATCTCCCCTGTCCTTTAACTTAATTAATCCGCTCACAGAGCAGAAAAAGCGCTCTTTATTGCATTTATCCAGTAACGCATAAAGCCACCGATAAAGTGCCCTATTTCAGTAGCTGACATGCTTGTTGGTATGTGTGCATTCCCGGATAGAATGGGCAGCAGTATGAATAACGCAACCACTACCAATACGATTATGGTTACGATTTTCATCTCCCCTCTTTCGCACCTCCTATTCTTATTGCTCTTTCCTCTTATTTAAATTATGATAGTATATATGGATTATGGCATTTAAGGTATAACTAAGAGCTCAATACGCCGATTATGTCATCGCCTGCTATCGCCAGGATACGCTGCTTCAGCTTCTCTATCTGCTCCTCTATCTCGCCTTCCAGTTCTATTTCTTCACGACCGCCGAATATCTCTTCTTTTATACGCTCACCCACTATATCATCACGTTCAGGCTTCAACCGTATCACCATAGAGCCCGCGGGCAGGAATTTCGCATACCTGTGGAGTGCACCATCACCTATGCCCTCAATAAGTCCATCCGCATCACCATCGGTGATTCCTATTATACAGACGCCAAATCGCTTAAGTATATCACCAGCAATGCTCGTCGTATCATCACCTATCGTCACAGCAACGTCCATATCCACCTCCTCTATCTTCGGAAATAAGTGCTCAACCGTGTAGAATAAGCAGGCAACTCTACGGCGTCCCTCTTTCTTACGCACATTACCGATGTACTTCGGGCTCGTTCGCCGTATAACACGCCCGGTCTTTACCATCACCTTCTCAAGGCTTAATGGCGGTAACTTCACGAGGTTGTGCTCTATCAGGCGACCACCAATAGCATCCACGATCTTACCATCCTTCGCGACCAGTGTGACACTGCCATCTCGGGTGGTTGTACCTATGACAATACCGTTAACAACTATCTTCTCGCCCGCGTGCACACCGCCAATCACCCTGTATTCGAAACCTGCATCTCTTCTGTAATGTGAGATTGGTTCACGGGCTGCCCGCTCTCTAAACTCATTGAAAATCGCTCTTATCTCTCTGTACAGATCATCATCCTTCAGTATCCACGGAATGATAACCCGGCTACAGAATTCCAGCTGAACGAACGAAAGGTTCTCATCAGAGCCCATAGCGATGTAGTTTCTCAGTATGCCCTCACCAAGTAATAGCCCGCTATCCTCGGTCTTACCGTGATTCATCAGTATAACGAACTCTATTCCGCGTTTGATGAAATCCATGATGACCTCGGACGGTCTCAAATCCTTGCTTATATCTATCTCCTGCTGCAAATTAGCATCAATAACCGCGGTTTTACCGGTTATACCGCCGAGAGCCGCTACAAACTCGAGCCCGGCTGCTCTCAACCGCTGTATCGCTTCGCCAGCTTCGCCCTCATCTATTACTTCGGGTCCGTGAATCAACAATCCCACTCGCACCATATTTATTATTAAGAGATTTGATTTAGATTTAATATAAACATAAACGCTCATGCCCCTAAGCCATCGGATATAATATGACCATGCGGAACCAAAGCTCCTTTGGGTTGAACAATAGCTCAAAATCCGTGTCTGTTTTCAGCTGTGTTCACATGTACGCCATCCTTTACTTCCGAATGGTTCACAAATCTATGGTCATTCCGAGAATAAATTGCAAAATTGACGTTGGAACTGAGATTCCGCAAGTATTCAAAAACATTTCTCCGGGTCTGGCAAGAATATATGCTTGATTATATCCTCT
>JAODGV010000061.1:0-4334 GCA_025464425.1 Methanosarcinales archaeon
TTAAATACCTTTAGTGTTACAAAGACAGAGAATCACTCTCACGCAGGAGACTCCTCTTCCTGCTCACCGTTTTATTATAACCTTTTCACAAGTGCACGCTCGTGAAACCTTATTGCTAACGTCAGACATAAAATGGCGGATAGTACAAGCACTGCAAAATCAAGGCAGAGCGGATAGTACGCCTCGCCAGCAATTGAGTATCTTGCGATATCAGTGAAGTATGTGAGTGGCGATAGCGACGCAACAGCAACACCCCATCGCGGCAGCGCCTCTATCGGGATGAATATGCCACTGATGAATATGAGCGGGAACTTAACGAGTGCTGCAATCATCATGACGTTAGATACGAGGTCTGTTGGTATGGTGGAGAACATCAGTCCGAGAGAAGAGAAGGCGAACGCGCCGATGATTATCGCTATGCTCAGTATTACCGGTGTATTAACACAGACGCCAAACGCAAGACCTATTGCGACCGGTACTATGGATAGCGCAACACCGAACAGGAACGAAGCGAGTATATCACCGAGTATCATCGTCCTTACCGTGATCGGGCATGACATGATACGTTCAAGTGTACGCATCTGGGTCTCCCAGGGTGCAATAACAGGTGATACCGATGTGGAAGTGAAAAATACAGTCATAGAGATGAGTCCTGGTATGAGGAACTCTGGTGTGAGGTCTCTACCTATGTAAAATGCGAGGAACAGGAATAACGGGAAGAGTATCCCGAATATCACTACCGGACCCTTCAAATAGTATATCTGAATGTCCTTCCGCGTTATCGCCCACGTCTTCCTCAGTTGTATTATCATACACTCTCATACGTGTAAGTTCCTGATACCCGCAAGAATCGCAGCAGATAAATCATCTATTCGTACTCTATGCTGCTCCATCGTGTCACGGTCCCTTATCGTGACTGTATCATCCTCCAGCGTCTGGTAATCAATGGTAACACAATAAGGTGTGCCTATCTCATCCTGACGCCTGTATCGCCTGCCTATACTGCCTGAATCATCATAGTCCACATATACCAGTTCCTGTTTCAGGCTCTGAAATACCGATTTCGCCTTCTGCTTCAGTTCCTCCCGGTTGAGCAACGGGAACACCGCCGCTTTTACCGGTGCGAGCTCGGGTATCAACCGCAGTACTTTTCGTGTTTCTTTACCCACCTGCTCCTCCGTGAACGCACTCTCCATTATTGCGTAGATTATACGATCCAACCCGTACGAAGGTTCTATCACATGCGGTATCATCTTCGAGTGTGTCTGTGTCTGTGTATGTGTATGCACACCCATGTCCACCTTTGAGTATGTCGCATGTGCCGCGAGGTCATAATCACCTCTATCTGCGATGCCCACTATCTCCATCCACCCGTATCGTCTGCTCATGAACTCAGCGTCCCAGCAGTCGCGGGCGTAATGTGCCATCTCATCCTTCCTGTGCTGCCTGAACCTCAGCCGGTCGGATGGAATACCTATCCGTTCCAGGAATTCCTTCACCTTCGCTATATGGTAGCCCAGATACTCATTTGCTATTATACCGCTTCTGACAGCATCACCCACACTCGTCTCGCATTCCTCACCCTCTGCGGGATTTAGCCATATCCTTCTATCCCGCACAGTATCGAATCCTGGATGCGAATCCTTCTCATCAGGGTCAACAAAGACCTCAACCTCAGCCATTGTGAATTCCCGCAGCCTGATAAGGCTCTGCCGCGGTGATATCTCATTACGATACGCCTTACCCAGTTGTATAACCCCGAATGGCAATTTACCACGATTGAACCTTAGCAGCCGCTGGAAATTGACGAACATACCCTGTGCTGTTTCTGGTCTGAGATAGCCCTCGCCCCTGTTCGCACCTTCCTTGCCCTTCGGCACGCCTATCCTCGTCTGGAACATGAGGTTGAACTCACCTGCCCCAGCCAGTTCGCCACCACACTCCGGGCACTTACCACCCGCGACTATCTCATCATCAACCCTGAAGAAACTATCACACCTGCTGCAGACCACTGCGAGGTCTGAGAAGCAATTCAGATGCCCCGAAGCCCTGAACACAGCAGCAGGGGCAATTGTCGGGCTCTCTATCTCAAAAAACCCTTCAAGCGAATAGAATAGCCGCCATTCCGCCTCCAGCTGCCGCTTCAATCTCGCACCGAGCGGTCCATAATCATAGAAACCCGCTGTACCGCCGTATATCTCATAAGCCTGCCACAAAAATCCCCTGCGACGTGCAAGTTCTTCCACTCTATCCTCTCTCACTGCCACTTCTTCACTAACCCTCTACTCGCGTCTCCTCCTTTATCTTCTCCCATTGCTTGCTACCCTTTCTGAGTTCCGCACTGCCGAGTAGCGCTAATTTTATCGCTTCCGCTACATGTTCACGCTGCTTATCGGTCATATATTCCATGGACTCCTTATAAGACTGCTCGAAATACTTCAACCCTTTCAGGAAATGCTCGTGCATCACTTTGAACCGTTCCGGTGCTTTTATGTATTCCGCTTCGTTCAGCGTGGTCTTCACCCGCTCACAGCATTGCTGCATCTCCTTCTCGTATTTGCCCTCACTTATCTTCTCCCAGAAGAAGTCATGCATTGCGCCTATACCATCTATTACCCCTGTTATATCACCCAGCAGGTCTGAACAGCTCATCAGATAGAACTTCTCATCCTCACTCATGGCGTACCTGATCCTTCGCTGCTTGAATATTCCTCCCAGCATCTCTTACCACCTACCTCATACCATACTATACAAGTACCTTCAGAAGATTCCTATCAAACAATAAACCCACCAGCTTACCACGAGCCGAAACAACCGGTAGCTGATCAAATTTGTTCTCACTCATCACCCTCGCACATTCGCTAACCATAGAATTCCGGGTCGCTGTTACTGGATCTTTAACCATCACTTCCTTCACCAGCCTGTTCGGTAAACTTATCTTTGATATACTGTAATACAACTTCATCGTATCTCTCATACCTTCCCACGACCATACATCCTCATCAGAGCCTAAGGAGAGGTCAGAGTTCATCGTCCTGTCTTCTATCACCGCAGCATTTATCAGGTCGCGATCGGTTATGAGCCCCACAAGATCAAGCTCTGTGTTCAGTATCGGCGCTGCTTTCACTCCTGCAAGCTCCATTATACGACCCACCACCGGTAAAGGTGTCTCATCCCATACCGCAACTGTATCATCACCTATATAGTCACTTATCGGCTCTGTAATGTCCAGATCTGCTATCGCACGCACTATATCGGCAACAGAGATTATACCCACCAGCTCATCGCCTGCCACAACGGGCAGACGGCGTATATTATTTGAGAGCATGAGCTCAGCCGCATCATTTATGCTCGCGTCGGGACCTATTGTGATCGGGTTCCTTGTCATCAGCAGTGCTATCTGCTCCTCATTCGGGTTCTTCAGCAGGTCCTGCCTCGTTACTATACCCACAACCCTGCCATCCTTCACCACAGGCGCACCCGAGATATACCTCGACCTGCAGATCGCCATCAGCTCGTCTCTCGTACCCGGAACTGTCACATAAGCAACATCTTCTACCATTATATCCCTTACTTTTATATCCAATCCCTTCCTCATTTCCTATCGCTTCTGCCTACTTTATAATGAACGATGGTGATTTTACGGTCTGAACAGAACTTTAGGGCTGGCATTCCTCACTTCGTTCCTCACTTCATATCTATCTTGTATTTACCCTCATAATGGAGGAAAGGAATTTCCTTACCGGGCTCGAGCCGATCTCTCAATTCCTCTGGTATCTTTATCTCTACCGTCGAATAATCCTCCAGATCCATGACCTGCACCGTATCTTCCGCTATAGAAAGTACCTGCCCGCTTCTCCGCTCTATGATGGGCACATATATCTTCGCAGTAACCGGTTGAACTGCAGTCCTCTTCTGCGAATCAAACACACCTATCCCTTCTATCCGCGCTTTAGCCGCGCCATGCTTGCCCGGCTTTGACGTCGTTATGCTCACTATCGTGCATGGCTCATCATCTATCACCACGTATCGCCCCTCTTTCAAAGTCCGCACTTCCGTCTGCTCCTTCATTCCCAACCACCACTATTTCTTATACCTCATCTTCTTCCTTCGCTTCTTCAATTTATGCTTCCGCATCTTCGCTATCTTCCGCTTCTTTCCACAGGGAATTTTGCACTCACCTCTTTTCCTTTTTAATATTTTAATAATTAATTGACTATAAAAAGAGAGTAATGGGTAGAATAAAAAGAGCGCCAGATTGGATATCTAAATACTGCGACAGGATAGAGAAGAGGGCGATCACGGTCGAGGAGATCTTGGAGGAGGAGAACCGG
>JAODGV010000061.1:4434-4791 GCA_025464425.1 Methanosarcinales archaeon
ATAAAGCGCTCAACTGTTGTGAGAGCACTGAACGCTCTTGGATTCCATGCTTCTGAGCTACCTCGCAGTGCCAGTCCAGTCTCACAGGAGAGCGTGAGATATGTTACCGGTGAGACAGGTGAAAGTACCGGTAAGAAAGGTCCTGCATGGCTGCAGAAATACCGCGACAGGATAGAGAAGAGGGCGATCACGGTCGAGGAGATCCTGGAGGAGGAGAACCGGATGAGGGAGAAGCCAATAAAGCGCTCAACGGTTACGAGGGCGCTAAATGCAATGGGAGTCCACGTTTCCGAACTCCACGCCGCAAAGCCAGTGAGTACTGAAGCAGCGGAGGCGGTAGGTGAAGTCCCATACTGG
>JAODGV010000062.1 GCA_025464425.1 Methanosarcinales archaeon
GAACTTTTTGGCTATGACATATCATCATTTGAAGATGCGGGGCAGAAGACATTGGGACACTGGGTTTGATAACGTTCCAGAGGTTGTATAACCGAAAAGCTTATATATACCATCCCATTACGTAATTATGGTGATGAAAATGGCTGAACTGCCTATTGCACCTATAACCAGGTTGGTGAGGAAAGCGGGAGCAGAGAGAGTAAGCGAAGAGGCGAGTAAGGCTCTGGTGGAGATACTGGAAGAGAAAGCGGAAGAGATAGCGAGGAAAGCTGTGGGGCTCGCCAAGCATGCCGGGCGAAAGACGGTGAAGGAAGAGGACATACGTGAAGCGGTAGAATAAACGGGTAGTAATAGGGGAGGATGTAAAATAAAACTCCCCTTTTATTTTTTACCTTAAATGAATACCAGTGCAACAACGACCGAGCCGAACTTACCTTCGCTCACTGTCGTATTCTTAACCTCTATTCGCTTCAGATCCAGCTCCAAGCCGCGAGTGGCTGCCATCTGAACAAGCTTGGTTCTTATCTTATCCTCCAGATACTCCGCCGTGTGGTGACCATGATGTTCACAGATGATGCCAAAAGCACGGCTATTACCATCCATAAGCCAGCCATAGCCCACACCCGCTCCAATCAGTTCCCCTGACGCACCGTCCATACGCGAGATTACGCAGAATGTTATCTCACCGGGTGTGCGAGGCACTGCCTTAGCCACCTCCTCGGCATCGGGAGGCAGGATAGAGGAGACCGCAACCAGATTACACTCGCCTATTCCCGCATTCTGTAACGCGAGATCGTAAGCGACATCTTGATCGCAGGCTATGCCCGTGCCTGAGGTAATAAAGAACGTTCGCGGTATCATCTAACCCAAACCTCACCATCCCGGAATAAATTGTGAGTCAGCACACATTGTAGCCCCAATCCTCTGAATCTCATATGACATACCGGGTTATAACGACCAGGGTAATGGCAATTATCATCAGCAGTATTGCAAGAATCATCACCGCCTTCAATGCCCCCACATCGGTACCGAAGATGATCGGTATCGGTCCTATCATGACAATGCCACCGCCTCTCAGCTCGGACTCGCCCGTACGTGCGGCGTGATATACCATGCTTAGCAGACTCGCCATGATGAGCAGAATGCCGATGAGCACGAATACGAAGCCCAGGGTGATTAACTTCATCCTCTATCAATACTCATAGAACCCTTTACCCGCTTTCCTACCGGTCCAGCCGGCATTTACCATCTGTGTCATGAGTACTGCGGGCTTGAATCGCTCCCAGCCGGTCTCATTATATATGGTATTGAGAACCGCCACCACAACGTCTATACCGATCAGATCTAACAGTTCGAAAGGACCCTGACGCCAGTTAAACGATAGCTTTAATACCCTGTCTATATCCTCTATGGATGCCAGTCCACTCTCATATATCTTAACCGCTTCGTTCAATATGAGACACATCATCCTGCTCGTGACGAAGCCCGGCGAATCCTTCACGATCACCGCATCCTTGCCCAGGGACTTGAGAAACGCCAGTGTCTTCTCCACCGTGTCATCCGAGGTCATCAATGATCTTATCACCTCCACACCACGCATCAGCGGCACCGGATTCATGAAATGCATCCCGATAACCTTTTCGGGTCTCTTAGTTATCGCACCAAGCGCAGTGATCGGAAATGTTGAGGTATTACTGCCGATGATTGTATGTGCGGGGCATACCTGATCCAGTTGTTTGAATACCTCGCGCTTCACCGCCATATCCTCATATACCGCTTCAATAACTATGTCCGCATCCTTCGCGCAGTCATCCAGGCTTGTCGAGCCGTGTATGGCGCCCATAATAGAATCCATATCCTCCTGCTTCATACGACCCTTATTCACCAGCATGGAAAGGCTATCCCTGATCTTATTCAATCCTCGCTCAAGCGATTCCCCTGTCCTGCTCACAACCGAAGTCTCATAGCCCGACTGTGCACATACCTGCACGATGCCACTGCCCATCACTCCTATACCAATAACACATACCTTCTTCACATTCATTGTTATCATTCTATGATCTTGAAGACCGGGCAAACGTGTGCCCCTGCTGAGTATTTATCACCTTCATATTTATATGTACCGCTCATCTTCACCTTTTTACCTATCAGCTCCTGTGAAGTCTCTTCAGGCGGCAGATCAAGCCGGGCAATTATAACGGGTCCCTCGCTCGTCTTCACCAGGCATGGCACATAAGGCGCATCAAAGCCCTCAGGCGCCACACGTATAACCGTAAATGTGAGCAGTTCGCCTTCTCCACTCAGTTCCACACGTTCCATATCCCGGCTACCGCACCACTGACAGACCGGCATGGGATGACACGTTATCCTGCCACAGGACTGGCATCGTAAACCCAGTAGTTTGCCGTTACGCAAACCTTCTTCATACTCCGCATAGCTTAACGTTATGTAATTCTTTGACAGTTCCTTCTCTATATCCTCCTGTGCTCTTCCTGCCATTCTTACCCCCTCCTTACTCTTCCTAAAATCAGATGGCACAGAGTACCGAAGTCCCCACCGAGCGTATCGGTCATTCCATACTCTGGAACCGGATCTATCTGATTGCCCCTTGCCGCTTCGCCACGCATCTGCTTGACTATCCAGTATACCTGAGATGCGCCCGTTGCACCTATCGGATGACCCTTGCCAATCAATCCACCCGACATGTTCGTCGGTATCCTGCCACCAATCTCAGTTTCACCCTCTTCAGTCGCCGTTGCTGCTTCGCCCCAGCCAAAGAAGCCCATACACTCCAGTGCTATCAATTCGGCAATCGTGAAGCAGTCGTGGATCTCCAGCAGGTCTATATCCTTCGGCTCAAGCTTCGCCTGCCTGAATGCCGATCTCGCTGATTCTACCCTTGATACCGGTTTCGTCAGGTCCCCCATCTTTGATAATGCGCTACCGGATGCCAGACCTGTACCCAGTACATACACAGGCTCATCTGTGTATTTCCTCGCCTTATCGGCATCGCAGAGCACAATTGCAGCAGCACCATCCGAGAAAGGGCAGCAGTCGAGTAACGTAAGCGGGTCGGCTACCAGCCGCGCATTCATCACTTCCTCTACCTTGAGGTTGCCCATCTTCTTATAAAACTGCGCCAGCGGATTCAACGCACCATGTCTGTGATTCTTGATGGAGACATACGCCATCTTCTCCCGCAGTTCATCCAGCGGGATATCGTATTCTACTGCGTAACGTCGCGCAGCCATTGCGAACACACCCGGGAATGTGAGTCCAACCGGACCTTCCGTGGGTGAATGACAGCTCATAGCAAATGTCCGGGTCGCAAACGCGGTGCCCATCAACAACGCTTTCTCAACACCACCTGCAAGAACGATGTCGTAAGTGCCGGAAGCCACCCACATCACCGCATCCCGTATCGCAACCGATGCAGATGCACATGCACCTTCATATCTGATCGCGGGTATGGGTCCCAGATTGAGCTCGGCAGCGGAGAACGCAGCGGGCATTACCTGACCCTCCTCAAAGCCAGGTAACGCCGCACCCTGAAATAGCGCCTCTATCTCTCTGCCCGTAACGCCCGCATCGTCCATCGCCTGCAGCGCTGCTTCTGAAAACAGCTCTAAGGAGCTCTTCGTTGCCCTGCCAAATTTCGTATGCCCCACTCCTATTATCGCAACATCTCTCATTTTATACCCTCTTTTCGCACTATACAATACAGAGGAAGTATTTATAAATTCCGTAGTTATATTTATAGTAGTGGTGATAGAAGTGGGGCATTCATGGGTAGAAGTTGAGATTTCCGACCTCGAAAAGAAGAGGTCTACCGTGGTAAAAGCACTGGTAGATACAGGAGCGAGCTTAACCGTCTTGCCTGAGAAAATAGCTGAAGAACTTGGTGTACATGCCACATCAGAAGAGAAAGTAATCACCGGGGCGGGTGAAATAAAAGTAAAAAGCGCCGGTGTATGGATAAAAATACGAGGTAGAGAGAAAACCAATCCAATCTGGATTTCAGACATAATAGATAAGGTCTTGATTGGGGCTGTAACTTTAGAATCCCTGGGATTCACAGTAGACCCCAGAACGGGAATGCTGCGGGAAGAACCACTACTTTTGTATTGATGAGATGATAGAATTAATGAGGGGCTGTAAGGTAGCCAGGTTATCCTCCCAGCTCGGGGAGCTGGTAACCGGAGTTCAAATCTCCGCAGCCCCATTCACGGAAGCATGAGTGTATCTGAGTATGCATACGTATTTGCACGGATAAGGGCGCGGGTATCTGAGCTGATGGGCGAGAGGGACCTGAGAGCGCTTGCTGATGCACGTAAAGACGATTTCTTAGCAATTATGATGGAAAGCCCGTATAAAGCGAGCGTGGAGGGGCTTACAGCGGTTGATGCACGTGCGATAGAGCAGGCATTGAAGCATGAACTGATAGACGAGTACCTGATGGTGATAAGATCGACGGAGCCACCGGTGAAGGATTTCCTCATCGAGCTCCTCCGACGGTTCGAAGTGATGAACGTGAAAGCGATATTGAGAGCGAAACTGGCAGGTGTTACTGAGCCACCTTTACTATTCCCGGTTGAGTCCTTCTTCAGACGGCGTATGAGCGTATTGATCGATGCCGATTCGTTAGATAGTGTGATAAAGCGATTGGATGACCCATACCGCGGGATACTGGCAGATTACGGCAGCAGCCTACGGCTACTGGATATTGAAACCGCAATTGATCGCGAAATATTCAATTCCATCTGGAACAGAATGGCACACTTACACAGAAGAGACCGTGAGATAGCGCTTAAAGCAATAGGTGCGGAAGTGGACGTCACCAATCTCATGATACTTCTGCGGTGCAAATGGGAAGGTGTGGCTGGAACTGAAATAGAACGGTACTTTATGCCGTATTCTTACGCATTTGATCTTGATGCCGTACGAGAAGCGGTATCGGCAGATAGTATAAGCTCTGCCATACAGTTACTGCCCGATTCGCCTTATAAGGCAGTCTTAAATGAGGTAATACCGCGGTACGAGGAAGAGAAAGAGAAATCGCTCATACCTTTTGAACTCGCACTGCAACGATACCGCATCACATTGATAAAGAAGCTGTTACTCGGTTACACCATAGATATAGCCACCATATTGGGGTATCTCTACCTTAAGGAAGCGGAGATAAGGAATATCAGCACTATTGCGGTATGCAAAGAGAACGAACTGGCAGCTGAAGATACTGTTAAGCTTTTAATATGAGAGGTGAGGTGATACCGTTAAGAGGTGTGTGGGGCTGGGTGGAGTATGAGGTAGAAGAGCTGCCGTATGAGATGAAAATGGTGTTAGAACTCGCTGATTTCTTCCAGATAGGGCGATGGGTGAGTTACGGGTTCGGTAAGATAGAGGTGTAGAGATTGTATGGTAACATGAAAAGTTTATATACTTAAGTTCCAATATATGAACAGGCAACCGCATTCTGAATCGCGAAGAAGAAGTAGCGGACCGTAAAAGCGGAAATAAGCCCGCGAACATAGGGTTCGCAAAGGAACCCGAAAGAGTAGGGTGTGACAACGTTGGGAAGCGTTTTTACGCTACCGGCACGGCTCCTACC
>JAODGV010000063.1:0-6572 GCA_025464425.1 Methanosarcinales archaeon
AGCAGTAATGGGAATCTCGCCACCACTGTACCTGCTGAGATGCGAACTAGAACCGTGGCGATACATGAATCGCTTGAAGTAGTGCATGGGTGTTGAACCCGGTGCTGAATATCGCTTATCCATGCATAGTCCAAATCGAGCATTGCCATCGCCCAGAGGAATAATCCAAGCAAAGAATCCGGGAGCTATCGAACGGCGGACGAATACCTCAGCACAGTCTCCATCACCATAACGACCTTCTGCCTGCACACAGCTCAATATATACTTCCTGAATTTCATACCCGCTATGTCTGCCACTGCCGACCTGACGCCATCAGCGCCGATGACCACTTTTGCTCCTATCTCCTTTACTTCACCTTCACCCGCCACTCTCACCCGTATCTTCACTCTTTCACACGCTTTTCCGGCTACCATGCCCGTCACCCTGCTATTCGTGATCAGCTCGGCACCACTCTTCACCGCCTCTTTAGCCAGTGCCCGGTCAAACACGTCGCGTCTTATTGCATAAGCGCGATTGCCCGCTCGTGCTTCTACATGCATATCATAATTCGGAGAATGGATAACAGCCCCCTTTAGCTCGCTACTTATGAAAGACTCAATATTACTCAGTTCGCTCTCTTCCAGTGTTCTACTGCTTACCAGCCCGGCACAATGTACAGGCACACCCACTTCCGCGTTCTTCTCAATTATCAGTGTTGATGCGCCGCTCTTTGCCGCGTATTTCGCAGCCATGCAACCAGAAGGACCAGCACCCACCACAACAACGTCATACATCCCTTTTTATATTTGAAGCGGATTTTATAATCAATGCATATATAAAGGAAGAAGATATGACAACGTCAAAGTCAAAACAACCACGGAAACAGAGGAAAGCAAGGTTCAACGCACCACTGCATGTACGGCATAAGTTCATGAGTGCGCCGCTATCCCCGGCATTGCGCGAGAAATACCAGCGCCGGAGTTTCCCGGTGCGAAAGGGTGATACAGTGCGGATAATGCGGGGTGATGATAAAGGGACCGAGGGTAAGGTCAGGTCGGTAGACCTGAAGAGTGGCAGGATAACCGTGGAGGGTGTGGTTATTGCGAGGTCAGACCTGTCAGAAGTATCACGCCCCGTGCATCCTTCCAATGTCCAGATAACGAAGCTGGACCTGAAGGACGAACGGAGAGCAAGTGCACTGGCACGTAAATAAGCGCCAAACAATCATCCCAGTTCTCTGTGCAGCTTCTTCAGCCGTTCCACCGCGGGGTGGCTCTCCCCTAACTTCATTTTGAATTCCGCGAGCGCATGTTCTATACTCGTCCTTCTTGTTCCTTCTATCAGACAGTCTGCGTATGTTACTATCTTCTCCTCCATCGTCTCTGGCATGAGATCTTCAGCAACGGGTAACCCCAGTTGCTCCGCCTCTTTTGCCGTGAGCCCTGCACCCACATGCCTCTGTATTATCCTCACCAGTTTATCATTCAACCCCAGTGCTTTCGCAATCTCACCACCAAGAAAACCATGCTCTACACCATGAGTACGTGCCCTGCCTATATCATGAAGCATAGCACCGGTAAACACCAGCTCTTCATCTACTCCATCCTTATTCATGGCTATCTCCAGTGCAAGCTCGGCAACCGCGATACAGTGTTCAATAACTGCTTCCTCACATCCAACCGCTCTCAGTAATCGTATGCACTTACTTCTCAACCGCTCCTTATCTGCTCCTTCCACCGCTCTATCTTCTCTATCTCGGCTTCTAACTCACTTATCAGGTCACCATTATCAACGTACTCAAACTCAGAGCCACATTCATCGCACCGGAAATCCATCGCCGCTGCATCTTCAAACAGTACACGCTGGCATTTACACTGATAGAATACACCCCGCTTCTCACGATCCAGCCTCTTTCTGAGCTCACTCAGCTTCTTCTCAGCCTCAGCTTCCATCAGTTTCCTGACATTACTGTAATCAAACCGCCATAGATAGGTCACCCAGCCACTGTTATCATCTCGTTCAGTCCGGTATTCCGCTATCCTGTTCTCATACAGTGTGTACAGTATCTTCCTTACCTGAGTGAGTTTTGTATCACTCAGCCTTGCAATCTCTTCATCGGTTATCTCGCCCTCTGGTATATTCATTATTATTCGCAGACCATCCTCGCCTATCATCCTCCGAAAATACTCCTTCACTATGTAATTATCGGGCATCAACATACTATAAAAAATATAGAACCATGATAAATTAAAGTTTTCTATTCCACCCGCTTATTCTTATATCTTCACATTATTCAAGGAACTCTCGCCTTATCTCTCCCGCTTTCTCTATCCCTATCTCCACCATCTCCAGTATTTTATCCTCTTCCAGGCTTCCACTACGGTATTTCTGCATCCCTGATATGGTGCCGTCATCATTGGTAATCACGGTCAACCCACTCGCCGCTGCATTCTCCTCGTTATAATTCGGATCCACCAGTATCTCACCTCCTATCTCCACCATCGTCACCGCTACCGGTCTATCCCGTACATCCAGTCTATCCTCACCGTCCAGACCGTATCTCTCATTTGGTATGTGCGCATCAAGCAGTGAAGCAACAGCACCGAGTGTTGCCGCATCCACAAGATTACCATCGTTGTCCAGAACGTGTATGTCTATAAAGACGATCCAGACCTTCTCACCCTCCTCTATGCACAACTTACTCAGGTCAATAGCCTCAGAGCCACGAATACCACGATCCACCACCCGCGCCAGTTGCACACTATCCTCATTCGGCGGACCCGGCTCGAATTCCGGTGATGCCAGCGGGACCAGCTCAGCATTCGTTATTATCACACCCTTGTCCGGTGTATCCGGGAAAGGTTCTCCTAATTCGAGTTTCACGCCCACCATGACCTCCGTATTGCCTATCTTCACACGAGCTGAGCCCTCTGACTTCTTTATCAGTCCCCTCTCCAGCTTTATCTCACGGTAGTCCAGAAAACCTCTACCATCCTCTCGCTTGCCTCCACGAACAAGATTGTACACATAGTCCTTCTTCACATCATCCATAATCTCAAGTCCCATCTTCTTCTATCCCCCCTTTACAACTCGCTATATCGCTCTATCAGCGCCGTCCGCTGTAACTCATAGATCTGCCGACAGGCATTCATTGCGAGCTTCAATCCCTTCTCAAACTCTTCCCTCGTCATACGACCATCCATTTGAAGTGCGGTTATTATGTTTCGTCTGACTATCATTGCTATCGGCATGTCCGCTTCACCGTTATTATCCTCCACCGCGTTCAGATCGAGCACCACCTCACCGTCTATCTTACCGACCGCGACCGAGGACACAAGGTCTCTCATTGGTATTCCCGCATCTGCGAGCGCGACCGAAGCGGCATTTATGCCCGCGGTCCTCGTGCCCGCATCCGATTGCAGGATCTCCACATATACATCTATCTCGGTCTTCGGGTAATACTCCTTCAAAATAACGGGCTCCAGTGCCTCCCTGCTGATCTTGGATATCTCCACGCTCCTCCTATCCGGACCAGGTCTCTTCCTATCCTCAACCGAGAAAGGCGCCATATTATACCTGTATTTCAGTACTGCCATCTTTGCATCCTGTGCGTGCCGTGGATGCATCTCTCTCGGTCCATATACCGCTGCAATCACTTTGTTATCACCAAGTTCAAAATAGCATGACCCATCTGCTCTCTTCAATACCCCAACCTCTATCTTTATCGGGCGGAGCTCATCAAAACCCCTGCCATCCAGCCTCTTACCTTCTCTTATAAGTTCTACTCCTTCTTCTTTCATACCTTTATCACTTCCTTGCCATTCTGTTAGAAGAATAAGAATAAGAATCCAGTAAATGCGCAACCCTATCGGTCAGCCCGGACGTGTGTGCTTCGTTCGCTATCATCAATATCACCTCAGAAGCAATATCCATCTCCTCTTTACTCCCTTTCAGCCAGATACGACCATTCTTAGCGACAAATATGAAGCATTTACTCTTTTCCTTCAACATCTTGATCATGGAGCCTTTCCTGCCTATGATACGTGGCACCTTGGTGTGGGGGATCTCTATCAGCCGCCCGGCACCGCCAGGCTGGAAATCCTCCATCAATCTCAGATCTATCCTCATCATCGGATCTATATTAATCACTTTCGCAACGATCAAATCACCTATATCAAGATAGGTATGCATGTTACCGAATTCAATCCTATTTTCTCCGGGCATTTCAGACATGTGTAATCGTGCCTCGTACGGTGATGCAATATCAACGATCCAGTACGGGAAAGATATCTCTATTATTTTCCCTATCACCACATCGCCCTTCGTGGGGATGTACTTACCAACAAAGGGCACCACTTTTATCTCTTCTTTCTCATCCACCACGCCATAACGTATCGCATAGACCTTACCATCCTCGACATACGTACCTTCGCCTGCACGATCCACGGCATCTGAAATGAAATCGCCCGGAATTACCACTCTATACATATACCATCATCACTTCACAATCCGGGTCTCAACTTCGCCTCGCGTTATCACGCCCAGGAACGAGAGGAGTTCTTCCTTCATACCCGCGGGAACGCGTATAAGCGCTATGAATGAACCATCACTCTGCCATTCCTCCCGCACCACCTGATAATTCTTCTTCAATTCATAGACCCTGCCGGTATAAGCCGGTGGGATCTTCACTGCTATCTCACTCTCCTCCACCTTTATCGGTATTATCGCTCGTATCGCCTTTATTGTCTCTGCCACGAGTGTATCTACGCTCTTGAACGGGTCTATATGCACCTTTGCCTCCTTCATTGCTATCTCTATCCTTGATGGTGGATGCGGAGTACCTGTCTGCGGGTTGATGGAGATACGGGCGATTCGATCAATCACCATTCTCCTCTTCTCTTCCACTTTCCGCCGCCGCTGCTCCGTGGTAAGCTGTACCTCACCATCCTTTATTATCCGCATCGCTATCTCGTTGATATCAGTTGTGGCGAATACTTCCTTCAGGTCTCGTTCAGTAGCTTTCTCACCCTTAGAAGCGTCCTCAAATATCTCCTCAACCGCCAGAACATCACTTATATCCATGCCTGAACTGCCGCTGCGGACTGATTCCACCTTCTCAGGGTCAACAAGAACCTCAAACAGCTTCTTACCTCGCTTATATCTCGCTATCACCGCCTTATCCAGACTTACCATCTCTACTCCTTCCCCTCTCCTTTTGCCCTCGCTCTCTTTTCGATCTTGCTCCTCACTTTATCTATATATGGCGCTAATTCATCGGAACTCACAAGCCTGAACCTGTTCTTAGCCAGCTCCGCAACGCCGGCATCCACCGTCGTCCTGTCCATCTTACCCTCCGTTACCCTGTATAACATTTCCAGTCCGAGCATCATACCCTGCTCAAGTGTCATGTTCTCATCATACATCTCTTCGAGCATATCTGTCACTGTAGCCCTGCCAGAACCTATCGCTGTCGCTTTATACTCCAGCAATGCACCACTCGGATCGGTTTCAAGCAGATAGCTATCCCCATTATAAACACCGGCAATAAGCAATGCGGTGCCAAAAGGTCTGAGCCCCCCTATCTGAGTATATGCCTGTTTGAAATCGCATATCTTCTTCGCAAGTGTCTGCACGTCTATCGGCTCGTCGTATATGATCTTATTTATCTGCGCCTCCACTCTACCACGGTCTATCAATATCCGCGCATCTGCAACAAGCCCCGAAGTAGCTGCTCCTATATGCTCATCTATCTGAAATATCTTCTCCACGGAACCACTTTCCAGCAGTCGCGAAGTCATTCGCTTGTCCACCATGAGAATAACCCCTTCCTTCGTCTTTATACCAACGGCGGTGGTACCCCTCTTCACTGCTTCGCGCGCATATTCTACCTGAAACAATCTACCATCAGGGCTGAATACCGTTATCGCCCTGTCATAGCCCATCTGTGGCATTATCTGCATTTCTTTATATCACCTTCCTATGGACTCGACGGGATTCGAACCCGTGGCTTCCTCCTCGCGAAGGAGGCACTCTTCCACTGAGCTACGAGCCCTCCTATTTTTATATTATCGAATAGATAATATAACTTTTTTAAAAATGGAATTTCTCATCGCCATATCTCTTCTGGGTCTGGGCTTCATTACTGGACTGAGTGGTGCTGTACTGCCCGGACCTTTCCTGTTATTTGTATTATCTGATAGTATGAGGAAAGGAGCTCTATCCGGTCCTCTCACAGTACTCGGGCATATCTCCGTGGAGTCACCAACAATAATAGCGCTGCTATTCCTTGGACTCCGCTTTGAACATTATTTCACCGAATTTAAAGCGCTTATCTATCTCATCGGTGGTATTACACTCCTCCTGATGGCTTTACATATTGTCAGAGAGGCATCGAGACCGCCCGTCCAAAAGATGAACGCGGGTTACCGATACGAGAGCTCCATACTCGGTGGATTCCTCTTCACCGCTTTCAATCCCTCGTTCATACCCTGGTGGATAACCATAGGCTGGGCAACACTGATAGCCGGTATGGAATCACCCATCTGGAACGGTGTCCTGTTCGTGATTACCGGACATTTCCTATCGGATTTCG
>JAODGV010000063.1:6767-7091 GCA_025464425.1 Methanosarcinales archaeon
CCTGCCCACGATCGAACCCACTGCGGAACCCGTCCATTGGAGCGGGAACATGACGAGCATAATAAGCCCGATAAACCCTAACCGTTTCGCCCATCTGTATTTCCTGAGCGCTTTATTGCCGTCCTCCTCTACCTTCACCACAAGCTTACCCAGCCCCGGTATCTTCTTCGCATAGTCAAAGTTCCATACCAGGAACATGGCTAATACCGCATCAGAGAAGACGATAAACGCTACGAGCCCCGCAGGATGGATTCCAAGCCGCAATCCCGCAGGTACGGCTGCTATCGGTCCGCCAAACGGAATAAACGAATATATGGTGAATAC
>JAODGV010000006.1 GCA_025464425.1 Methanosarcinales archaeon
AGGGCAGCGGTACATGCACCTCATGGCATATACCGTAAGGCTGCGGAACGCGGTGCAACAGTTCCGGGTGTGAATGTGCCATACGAGGAGCCACAGAATCCCGAGGTTATCGTGGATAGCGAGCGGATGAGCGTGGACGAGTGTGCAGCCATAAGAAAAGAGTTTCTGGTGAACCGTGGATGGGTCAAAGGTTAGGTCGTCCGTCTTTTCTTTCTGCCCCTCTCCTGTTCTGCATCTTCTCGTCGTAACCCCCTCTTTTCATCTGAGCTTTCACCGGTAGTATGTCTTACACGAGACCTTTGCGTGCAAAGGCTTTTATATTCGAGAGCTTAAAGAAGAAAAAAGAGAGACGGCGTATAATGTTCGATTATATCGTGGTTGTGGTCGGTGACGACACGGATGTGAGATACCTGGAGCATTACCGGTGGCGAGCAGATGTGGCTCTCGGCTCTGTTATCATACCGGTCGCCGAGAGTGGCTGGCACGGCGCCGCCGGTAACGGACTCGGCACACTATTTGCCATAAAGAACGCATCAGAAGCAATCGGGCTTGAACTTCTGTCGGAAGTGAAACAGGGTAAGAGTGTACTTATTGTTCATACTGCCGGTGAAGGCACACGTAACATACTGACGAGAACGTGCAAGAACAAAGCATTCATTGATGTACCGGGTTATTCCCTGCTTGAGGGAGTGATAAATCAATTCCAGCGGTTCTCTATACCCGGGCGGATACTGGTTACATGGTGTGACCAGTTCATTTTTATTGATGATGCACCCGATAAGATAGCGGAATGTGCAGCCCGTGCGCATGTCATGCTCTTAGGCTTAAAGACCGGACTGACAGAGGAGATTGTAGCCAAATACGGTATTCAGATAGTCAGATGCAGTGCTGATGGCTGTGAATTGCTCGATTTTGACGATACAAGGAACTACGAAGCGGTAAGGGCGAAGATAGCGCGGCATAAAGGTGCTGAGGTACTGGTGAATCTGGGCGTATTCACGCTGAGCGGTATAATGGCTGAGCGCATGCTTGAGGTATTTGCCGATAAACTTGGAGCGAGAACCGGGAAGTTCAATTCTGACGAGCTGTGGCAGTTGTGGGTCTCGCCTGATTCCGTTATCTGCGATGAATGGTTGAGAGAGCGTGCTGCACGACTGAAGGATGAGCCGAACTTGATAATGAGCTTTGCAATAAGTGAGAACAGTATCTGGCTCGATTTCGGTACTAACAGTGGCTATTACGAGAATATGATGCGGTTACTTGAAGAGGATTACCTGCGAAAGTGCCTCAATATTGAGCTCATCTCCACCACCACGGTTAATGGCTGTGAGATCCATGATTCCATATATTCAGATTCGGATATAGAGACCGGAGATATAAGAGAGAGTGTGGTATCAAATACAGTGGCGAAATCGGCTATGCTTGATCGCGCTTGCGTATTCAATTCAAGATTGAAGAACATAACGGGTAAGAATTGTGTGGTTTATAATGTGGTTGATCACACTGCCGTCGAGCTTAACGGGAGCATGCTCGTGGATGTATTTCATCCCATAAGTGGCAGGATACGATTGAGATTCCCGATAGGTAAGGAGAGCAGCCCCAGGGGTGAGTGGTGGTATAAACCCCTACCCGGGAACGTGTATTCGTTGAACGAAGTTGCAGCTATGATGAAGGATGTCACTCTGGATGAGATGCAAGCCACAAAGGAGCGACATATTCGGCTGGCGGAAGCGCTTATGAGAGCACCAGAGGCAGTACGGGATATGGTGGAACGCCCGATAAGGATAAAGCCACTGCGCATAGAGAAGCCATGGGGTTATGAACTCTGGTGCGTATCACCGCGTAACTATATTATGGATACGCAACTGGGAGAATTAACGCTATGTGAGCTCGTATCGTTCTTACCCGGTGATATACTGGGCACATATGAGCCCGGGGTATTTCCTTTGATGGTGAAGATAATAAAAGCGAATGATAACCTCTCGGTACAGGTGCATCCCGATGATGATTACGCACATACGATAGGTGATGTTATGGGCAAGGAGGAGGCGTGGTATGTGTTAGAAGCGCATAATGATGCAAAGCTTTATCTGGGGTTCAGGAATACGGTCAGCACTGCGGAGTTCAATGCACTGGTAGAACGAGGCGAATTGCTCGGGCGTATGGACGTCTTTGATGCGCATAAAGGCGATATTTATCACATTCCCGCGGGTGTTATTCATGCGCTTGGTGCAGGTACGACGGTGTACGAGGTGAGTACGGTATCCGAGAGGACGTTCAGAATATACGATTATGGCAGAGGCAGGGAGTTGCATCTTGAAGACGCTGCAAATGTGCTCAGATTTGAACACATCGGTGGCTTGCACCAGACAGGGGGGCATCTGCGGGGTGAACATCTGGAACTCCAGCATATCTGAGTTCATGGCGTCTTCAAGCTTGATACTCCTGATATGGTGGTGCTTACATGCATCGGCGGTGAGCTAACATTGAACGGTGTACAGAGGCTGGTTACGTCCGATACGATACTGCTGCCCGCGAAAGTGGATAGTGTTGAGCTTGAAGGTGAAGGTGAGCTGATATGTGCCAGGTTTATTAATCCTTAAATTACTTTTATAGGCTGTGAAGTGGCTGAGTAGAATTCGGGGGAAGGGTGAAGATATACCCGCCACAGTCACATTTGATGGGATTGATACATGGCTGGAGCGTGTCACAAACACGTTATTCGGTGGCTTGAGCACGGATGCGTATGAGGAAGTGGTGCTGATACGTGAAGAGCTCCGGAATAGTATTAACAAACTGCGTGATGCCAGTCCGAAAGAAGACATGCCTGCGCAGGTAACGAAGATAGGGCTATTGAGTCGTGATAAGATGGTGAAACTGCTTTATTCGCTCTGTGACAGGCTGGTCGTACCAGCACGTGTAGATTACAGAACCGTTTCGGAGTTCCATGACATGGCATCCCGGAGCATAGACTCGGTCTTCAGGAAGGTTTCAAAGAGCACATATTTTGTCCGTTCGCTCTTCCCGGACGAACTGAAAGAAGTAGAAGCATGTATTGACCAGCTGATAACGGTTCTTAACCGGCTGGCGAGACCGTTAAAGGCGAAAGAGAAGGAATTTGCAGATCTGGCACATGTATATGCGTTAATAAGCCGTATAAGGAGCCAGATGGCGGAGATAGAATCAGAGAAAGAGCATATCCGGGCGGATGAAGCGGAATATGACACGGTCAAGCGCGGTTTGGAGCGTTCAGAAGAGCAACTGAGAGCAATAGAGCAGCGACCTGAATGGAAACGATTATTGGCATGTCAATCGGAACTGGCAGCTCTAAAGAATGAATTAGCCGCAACAGAGTCGGAAATAAACAATTTGTTCGCACCCATACAGAAACCGCTCAATCTATTGAAGAAGCAGGATGATGCCGGGCGAATCCAGCTTGCACCTGATGTACGGTCTGCGGTCTATTCCATCCTCAATTCGCCGGTTCAAGCGCTGAACGAGGATATAGAGGGGTATTTACGTGCTATACGCGTGGTAATCCATGAGAATAGCATACTGAAGGAGAGTAAACGAGAAAGTGCACTGAAATGGATAGACCATCTCCTGAGTACTGACCTGGCGGGGCTAAGTGCGAGGTATGAGTCGCTGATAGCGAAGGAAGAAGCACTGAGAAGGGTGCTGTCGGAATCAAGCCTGAAGACGGAACGTGAAGAGCTCGAACATGCGATTGCAACAGCCAGAGGGCAACTCCGTCGGCTGGAAGAAGCGATAGCAAAGAGGAAACGAGCAATAGAATCACGCCAGGAGGAGCTGGCGATGAAAAAGAAGTTGCTACAGAGCGAGCTGGAGAACATCACAGGTAAGCCAATTGTGGTTGTGTATGAATGAATAAATGAATAAGAGTGCACACAGGTTAAACCTCAAGCGTTTGTGGCAGCCCCTTACGGCTACCGTACTCGCGAATGCAGTAAGAAGCCAGCAAATTACCCGCCCGGGCACTGTCGTATATACTCTTACGGTGCAATAGCCCGTACAGGAACCCGGCAGCGAAAGCATCCCCTGCTCCTGTTGTGTCCACGACCCTGGTTGGATACGCATCTACCTGATACGATTCGCCTTTCCTGGTTGTAACATAGCAACCACGCTCACCGAGTGTCACACAAACAATAGATGCACCGATGTCAATCAGTGAAGCAGCACCAGGCACATAATTATCATGCCCTGTCAGCGATTTCAGCTCCTCTGTATTGAGGAATACCACCTCACTTCGCTCTATAAGCGTACTGAGATCCGTTAATCTGTACATGGTGCATAACATCCCCGGACTGAAACTCAGCTTCTTCAGGTATGTTGCCAGCTCACATTGCAGTTCCAGTTGCTTACGATCAACGAAAGAGCTCATATGTACGAACCTCGCACCGGTTACAAACCCAATATCTATATCTGAAATATCCAGCCGGCTGTTCACACCCGGATAGATATACAGTGTTCGCTCGCCTCTTGAATCTATAAATCCTATTGCTGCACCTGTACAGCCATCCACGACCTTTATCCGGGTTTCCACACCCTCACGACGGAACGCATCAATAATTATCTCACCCTCTTTATCATTGCCAAGCATGCCAATGAAGCCGGTATCAACACCAAGTCGCGCCAGAGCAGTTATAGTATTGGCTGCCGAGCCGCCCGGAGCCCTCATTATGTCTATGATACCAACCTCTTCACCCGGTCGTGCTATTCGCTCCACCACATACAGCACATCATAATTCAAAGCACCAATGCCAACGACATCTATCGCCATATGATCTCATTATCTCCTCGCTGATGATAAAAGAATCATATAGCCTGATAGTAATAAATAAGGGTAGAGCAATGAAGAAAGTGGGTATCGTCTATCATGGCGACTATTTGAAGCATTATACCGGGCATCACCACCCGGAGAAACCCGAACGGCTGGAATCCATAATGAAACGACTGGATACCGACGGCTTGATTGACCGGCTTGAGCTAATAGCACCGGCGAAAGCCGCTAAGGAACAGCTTGGATACATCCATCAGGGTGCATATGTAACGAAGGTGGAAGTGATGAGCTCACGCGGTGGGGGAATGCTTGATCTCGACACACCGGTGTGTCGTGATAGCTTTGAGGTTGCCCGACTCGCAGCAGGTGGTCTACTCAAAGCGGTGGATACTGTAATGGAATCTGAAATGAAACGCATCTTCGCACTGGTAAGACCACCGGGGCATCATGCGACCGCGACCAGAGGCATGGGCTTCTGCATCTTCAATAACATAGCGATTGCCGCCGAGCATTTGAAACGTGAGTATGGTATCAGGCGTATTTTAATCGTTGACTGGGACGTACACCATGGCAATGGCACGCAGGACGCTTTCTTATCCGACCCATCCGTACTGTACTTCTCCACACACCAGTATCCACATTACCCCGGCACAGGCTGGCTGGATGAGCCGGGCATTGGTGCAGGCGAAGGTTATACCGTAAATGTACCACTACCCGCAGGTACAGATGATGCGGGTTATCTCTATGTATTTAATAGCATACTGCTGCCGATAGCGATGGAGTTCAAACCCGAATTTGTACTTATATCAGCGGGCTTTGATCCACATATAAAAGACCCGCTCGCTTCTATGAATGTCTCTTCCCGTGGCTTCGGGCTGTTTATGGAAGTAATGAAAAAAATAGCGGCAGATTACAGCGATGACCGGCTCGTAGCAACGCTTGAAGGTGGCTATGACCTGCATGCTATTGCTGAATCGGCTTCCGCAGTGGTCAGTGCCATGCTCTCGCCTGATACAGTGGCAGAGCGCGAGGTAGCGACAACAGAAGCAGTAAAGAACCGTGTAGAGGAGGTAAAGTCTGTACAGAGAAGATACTGGCACACACTATCATGATAGAGATAGATGGCTCATTTGGAGAGGGAGGCGGGCAGATAATAAGAACTGCGATAGCACTCGCAGCAATAACCGGGCAGGGCGTGGAGATACGCAACATAAGGGCAAACAGACCGAATCCGGGTCTGGCTGCCCAGCATCTGCATGCAATAAAGGCAGTGGAGCTATTATCATGCGGAGAAACCAGAGGTCTGGAATTGCGTTCTCAGAATCTGATGTTCCAGCCAGGTGATTTGAGAGGTGTCCATGCTGAGTTGAACATAGGTACCGCGGGTAGTATAACGCTCTTATTACAGTGCCTCATCCCCGTTGCTCTATTCGCAGAAGGCGAGACGGTGGTAACCGTGACTGGTGGAACGGATGTGCTCTGGGCACCACCCATCGATTACTACAACAGCGTATTCCTGAAAGCCCTGCGTGAGATGGGCTGTGATGTCCATTTAGTGTTGAAGCGGCGGGGGTATTACCCGAAGGGTGGCGGTATCGTTCAGGCTCGGATATATCCTGTGAAGGGCAATTTACATGGCTTTAAACCCCATGAAGATAAAACAACGGTTGTTAGAGGTATATCTCACTCCCGTGGACTGCCATTACATGTGAGCGAGCGGCAGGCAAAAGCAGCAACACGTGTATTGCACGATTCGGGTTACAGTGCCGAGATAGATATAGATGTGGGAGATGCGGGCAGGGCTCAGCCGGTAAACATAGCCACAGGCAGTGGTATCACGCTCTGGCAGGGCTACAAGGGTGGCAGTGCACTCGGTAAACCTGGCAAGCGAGCGGAACTTGTGGGAGAAGAAGCTGCACATGAGATACTGAAAGAGCTGAATACCGGTGCTAATGTGGATATACACCTCGCAGACCAGCTCATACCCTATATAGCACTCGCAGAAGGAGGTTCAGAGCTGAGGGTTCGTGAAATGACCGAGCACCTCAGGACGAACATGTATGTAACGAAACAGTTCCTGAGCGATGTCGAATTTGAAATCACAAAAGATGCGGATGTAATAACAATCCGAAGATGACATCAAACAAAACTAAACACCATGCTCTCGCTCCTTCTCGATCACTTCATCCTCCTCTATCGTGCCGTACTCCTCGTGTATTCTTATAACAAGTGCGAGAGCAACAGCGGTTGTCGCCGCGAGCACCACGATCGCAGTCAGCATGAGCACATGCGGCAGAGGATTGGCATACACCACCCCTTCCTCTGCTACGTGCCCGGCAGCAGCCCATGGTAACGTTCCTTTTACTATCGGCTCCGTTACTCCGCCGCCCCAGCCACCTATGGAGACATCACTGAGCGATATGAAGAAGAGTATGATCGCGGTCTGGAATATATTCAACCCTATGAGCTTCTTCATCAGGTTGTTCTTCGCTATCATCGCATAAAACCCTATAAGCATCAATACTATGGAAATCCAGTAATTATACTTCGCCAGTATTTCTTCCACCAGCCATTCCACCGCTACTGCTCACCTCCTTCATCTTCAGACTTCCATGCCAGGTCGAAGAATATAGATGCGAAGATCGCCATCACCGTTAACGCGATTCCCACTTCCACGACGAACGAAATCACCAACCCTCTCGTCATGGCAATGCCCGTCAGCTTCGCTAACGGTAGTGCGCCATAATTGAGATAATTGGCGATGCCGAGTGATAGTATTATGCAGAGAATACCGATGCCTGCATAGAGATACAAGCCCAGACTGCTGAGTGCGGTATTCCACGATTCCGGTAGTCTGCTCCGACCCTTAGTGATGCCGAAAGCAGTAACGAATAGCACGAAAGAAGCAGCGAAGACCACTCCGCCCTGGAAACCACCGCCCGCTCCTTCTGTGCCCACCATCACATACAGTGCATACATCTGTATAAATGGAACCATCAATCGGGCAATGGTGTTTATGATGACATCTGGCTTGTGCTTCATAACTTGCCTCGCCTCCTCAATAACAATATAACGGAAATCCCGGCGGTGAATATGACCGTTGTCTCACCGAGCGTATCGTAACCCCTGTAATCTGCGAGCCCGGCGGTCACCATGTTCGGCACACCCGTCTCCTCCTCGCATCTCTCCTGCCACCGCACCGGTGCGGAATAGCGGTAAACCCACAGTCTGTCTCCTTCTCTATTGATGAAATAGTACTCCTGTAACTCATGATATAGCCGCTCTCCGGTTGGAATGAGCACATTCCAGCCGCCTTCCTCTTCCTCTACTTTATATCCCGGGGGCAGCGGGAAACCTCTATCTTTTATCTTCTCCGCGAGCACTTCAGGAACCACACCATCATTCAAGCTGGTAAGCACATCCGCTCCGGCATCCACACTGATAGAGAGGTTGACCCACCTATTCGCAGGCGAATTGGGGTCACCGAACGCAGGTATGTCCTCCGCAACGTATATGAACAATGCGCCGAGCAGTATCACGAGCACCAGTGCAGAAGCTGTTATAGCCTTCATCTCTTCTCCTCCCGCTTCATCCTCGCCAGTGCTGCAATCATGAAAGCAGTGGTGGCGCCTGCACCCACCGCAGCCTCCGTGAAGCCAACATCCACCGCATGCATCTCCACCCATACCGCGGCAATAACAAAACTGTATGCACTCAGCAGGACAATCGCTGCTAACAGGTCCCTCACCGTTATCGCCGCAAGTGCGATGACCACGAGGAAGAACAATGCGAGCAGGTCAATCGGTATTATCATCTTTCATTCCTCCATATATACATGTGCTACCTTATTCTGCATGGTTTTATCCACGAGCAGTGCATCCGCGGGCTTCTGCGCAATGGCATGTACTAAGAACCTGCCACGTTCAGGCTCCACATCTATCGTTATTGTACCGGGCGTGAGCGTGATGGAATTTGCGAGCGTGGTGAGTGCGAAATCGCTCCTCAAACTCGTATCAAACTCTATTATACGCGGGTCTATCGGCATCTTCGGGTGCAACACGCGGTATGCGACATCGAAGTTCGCCAGTACTATCTGCCACAGCTCCCATGGTATGTACAGCAGTAACCGCCAGGTCTTCACAAGATTCATATTCTCACTGCCTGCCAGCAGCAGGTCATGCGAGATGAGAGTTACTATCGCAGCACAGAACATACCTATGGCTATGCGGATATAATCACAATGCCCTGGTCTGATACACGCAGACATCAGCACCCAGAATACGAACATGATAACGAATATGGCAAGCATACCAGATATGCCAGGTTTGCTATTCCCGGTTGATTGTTTATTCTCTCTCATATCACATCCTCGGTTCGCCTCTCTTCCATGGCTTCAAGCCCGTATAATATGCGGCTTTCATTATCGCATGTGTGCCAACGGGGTTAGCCATGAAGATGAAGAACATCAGGAAGAAGAGTTTCACACTGACGAACGACCAGCCCTGGTATATCATACAGCCCACGATTAGCAGAACCTCGCCGAGCGTATCGCATTTGCCCGTTGCATGCAACCGTGTATAGAAGTCCGGGAGCCGTAACAGTCCCACAGCTCCCGTTATCATGAAGAATAGTCCCATGACCATCAGGATTGTTGCTACTATATCTATTATGCCGAACATATCTCACCCCTCTCAAGATATTTAGCTATGACCAGTGTGCCAACGAAGTTTAATGCAGCATATAAAAGAGCGATATCCACGAACATCGGGCGCTCGAAGATGTAGCCGATGGCAACCAGGAGCACGATTACTTTCGTACCTATGACATTCACCGCAGCTACCTGATTGAATACCCCAGGTCCACGCACTGCACGATACAGACAGAGGAGCATCGTAAGTGCTATGGTAATGCCGACCACCAGGAAGACTTCGGTCATCGAGAGCATTTTCTTTTATTATGGTTGATGTATTATAAATAAGTTTCGGTTTTTCACGCACGATGGCATTTGATGAGGCGAAGAAGAGAGCACTCGCACGATTGCATACGCATGGTGCGGATGATGACATAGTGGAGCTTTTAATGTTGCTTAACAGCCATGATGAGTATTACACTACGAGCAGCTGCTCTGGCAGAATCGTTTTGCTGAGCATTCCGTGTACAGGAGCGAAACGAGCTGCGGAATTCGTCGGTAAGTGGCATTTTGAAGTGGAAAAAGCCGAGATACTGGCAGCAATAGCGGAGTGGCGAGCACGCCATCGCAGTGGCTACCTGTGGCTGATGGCGCAATCGCCTGTGCTGCATGTATCATGCGCAGATATAGATTGTGCGAGAACGCTACTGACGCGCGCAATTACTGCGGGATTCAAGTATAGCGGTATAAAGAGCATAACCGGTGAGCGTGTGATGGTGGAGATATTGAGCACGGAGCGTATGGATGTCCCCATAGGGAGAGAAGGCGTGGTGTTTTGCGATGAACAATACCTGGAGTTCATCCTGACGATAGCGAACTCCATGCTTGTACGTGGCAAGACCAAACTGAAACGGCTTCATTCGCTACTGGAATCACTATCCCAGTAAGCGGCAAGAATTTCAAATATGATTCGTGCGGCATTTATGCTCGTTATCCCGTTTCTGATGTCCAGTGACGGGTTCACCTCCACTATGTCAGAGGCAATCACCTCACCGCATGTTATTATCTTCCGCAGGAGCGAGATAAGCGCCTCAAGCGAGAGCCCACACGGCTCAGGGTCTTCTACTCCGGGTGCTATACCGGGATCAAGCACATCAATATCAATGGACAGGTAGAGCTTACCAGAGGGTATCTCAATATCATTATCATCATAGATGCTTATCCGATCTTTCATGAATTCGTACTCGTCCCACGAGGCTGAACGGATACCCACCTCTATCACATTCTCAAAGCCCGTTAGCTCCGCCACGCGGCGCATCACACAGGCATTGGAGTACCTGTTGCCCATATACGTGTCACGGAAGTCGGCATGTGCATCAATAACAATCAGTTTCGTCACTGCATGACGCTCAAAATAATATTTGAATAGCGGATATGTGATGGAATGGTCACCACCGATGAATATCCGCCTCCTGTGTGTATCCAGGTCCAGATGCGAGAGACCATCAAGGTCGCCGGCATCATAATACAGCAGGTCAGACAGTTCGAGCTTATCACGCCACATGAAGGTTTCAAGCCTGTGTGATGCGGCTCTTATCGCATCCGGCGCATCACGCGCACCTTTAATTGTGGCATTGGCATCAAAAGGCACACCAATCAGCTCGTATACCGCCTTAGCGCGGTCATTATCGAGTAGAGAGCCTGCGAATTTCATCTCTCTTCAGTTTGTTCGCGCAGAGATGAGCGAGCCTTGTGGGTTCGGGCAGTTTATGCCTGCGAATGCAGCTTTTCACAATGGCTAATGCCGTTCCCAGAGATACTCTGTGTCCGGGTGCCACGATAAGGGGTCTGCAGCCATTCTTACTCTTATAATAACATGCAACTTCTCTATCATGATACCTTATCGGGCTCGATTCACCCTGCCGGGCGGGTATGGTGCCTGTACCGCATAACAGGTTCTTTGCCACACCTATCGTGGGTATATCCAGAGTGACACCCACATGTGTCGCCAGACCTGCGAATCTGGGGTGGTTTATACCGCATCCATCAATCATAAGGACGTCAGGTTTCGTTTCAAGCCTCCTAAAAGCCGCTATTATCGCCGGCGCTTCACGGAACGACAATAACCCGGGTATATACGGGAAATCAACGGGCATTATCGCACTCGAATGATGAAGTAACCGCATGGAGGGGTATTCCAGAACAACAACCGCAGAGATTATCTGCTCATTATCGTGCAGTCGCAAGAAAGCCTGGTCCGCACCACCAACGAGTTTCAGCGCACCCATGTGGTCTTCTGTTATCGCCTTTGAGGCTATCTCTTCCTGTATACGGTACATGTCTTCTATCATTGTTCATCCTTTAATCTTTGCATCTTTTATTGATAGATATGAGCAATAGAGAAAGTGTTACAGTCACGAAGGATACGGCAGTGATAGTGGTGGATATGCAGAAGGATTTCTGTTACGATGATGGTGCTTTATTCGTGGGAGAGCATGTGAAGGATATAATCCCGAAGATAGGTACGCTTGTGGAAGAAGCGCGAAGTGCGGGTCTGCAACTGGTATTCACACAGGACTGGCATTCACCGGATGATGATGAGTTCGCGATCTGGGGCAGGCATTGCGTGCAGAACACGATGGGCGCGGAGCTGATAGATGAGCTTTCAGCAGAGAATGCGTTTATGGTGCGTAAGAAGAAGTACAGTGCATTCTTTGAATCCGGGCTTGAGGCACATCTGCGTGCAACCGGTGTGAGAGCACTGATAATTACGGGTGTCGTTACGAACATATGTGTGCTCCATACCGCAATAGATGCGGCACTGCGTGGTTTCATGATAGTGGTGCCTGAGGATTGTGTTGCGGCACTGGACGATTACGGGCAGGAATACGGGCTTTATCATATAGAGAATGTATTGAAGGGGAGAGTTACGCGCTCGGATGCGATTTCGTTCCGATGAGCGTTGTGGAATTCGAGATACAGCATAAGGACCTGATGGGTCGGACAGGGAGGTTCCGAACATGTCATGGCTACGTTGAGACACCGACAATCATGCCGGTGATAAATCCCAATCTCATGACGATTAATGCTGAGGAGCTGCGTAAATACGGTGCTGAGATGGTGATTACGAACGCATACATAATTTATAAGAGTGAAGAGCTGAGGGAGGAGGCACTCAGTCGTGGTATTCACTCGCTGCTGGGCACGGACATGCCGGTAATGACCGATTCGGGCTCGTATCAGCTGTTCGAGTACAGTGATGTGGAGGTGAGCAATGCTGAGATACTGGAGTTTCAGCGTGATATAGGGTCTGATATATGCGTGCCACTGGATATACCGACACCGCCATATGCCAGCCGGGCGAGAGCGTTGAGAGATTTAGAGGAGACGCATAAGAGGTTGCGTGAGGCGAGGTTGATGATACCGCCGCATGGCGATAGAATGCTTGCGGGTGTTGTGCAGGGCTCTACATACATGGACCTGCGGCAGGAGTCAGCGAAGAGTGCTGCTGATACCGGGTTTGATATATATGCTATCGGCGGCGTGGTGCCGCTTCTGGAATCTTACAGGTTTGAGACGCTGGTGGATATAATCGTTACGGTGAAGAGGCATCTGCCACTGAGTGCACCGGTTCACCTCTTCGGTGCGGGTCATCCCATGCTGTTCGCACTGGCGGTTGCGCTCGGCTGTGACATATTCGATTCCGCGGCATATGCGATATATGCGAAGGCGGGTCGTTACATAACGAGTGAGGGTACGAAACGTGCACAGGATTTAGAGTTCTTACCATGTTCGTGCCCGATATGCACGACATATACGGTGGATGAGGTGAAGAGCAGTGCAGACTTATTGGCGGCACATAACCTCCGGGTATCGTTTGAGGAGATGCGGAAGGTGAAGCAGAGCATAAAGGAGGGTAATTTATGGGAACTGTGTGAGATGCGATGCCGTGCACATCCCGCTATGGTCGCTGCTCTGAGACGCATGACGTGCTATTCTGAGCTGATTGAGCGTTATGACAGGGTTACGAAGCATCCTTTCTTTTATTTAAGTGAGTGCTCTGCGCATCGTCCGGAGGTGTTACGGTATTCAAAGAGGCTGAACAGGTTCAAGCTATACGGCAGTGTGCTGATTACCACTTCGCAATCGCAAGCGGGTGAGTTCGACCATGTGTTCATTGTGAAGCCGCCTTTCGGACCGTATCCGGTGGAACTTGGGGAGAGCTATCCGGTGGGGCAGGCTGAGATACCTGCGCAGATAGATGAAGGGGCGAAGACCGTTGCGCTACGGAACGTGTTGCGGCTGCTGGAGTTGAATAGCACTAAAGCGAGGTTCGTGTTCCGGTGCGACCGTAGCTGGGTGGATAATCCACTGATAGAGGAGATAAGGAAGTATGCGGAGGTGGAGGTTGGGTAAACACAGGAGAGATATGGCGAGTCATATTCGGGAATGTTCGGAAAAGCATGGTTTAAAGGTGAATCTGGAAA
>JAODGV010000064.1 GCA_025464425.1 Methanosarcinales archaeon
AAGATTGCATGGCGACACTGTTTAAGAGCGTCTTGGGGAATAAAGTTTAGCTTAACAGGCGGGTAAATGGAACCATCGCGCAGTGACATCATGATGAGTGTTATGGGAACAATGAAAATCCAGAAAAAAGACTTCTTCTGCTACGGAAAGGCTCTGCATTCATCAATTACCTTGTTAATAAAGCATCAAAGGCGGGGATTAAAATATGAATTACACGACAGAACACGGTAGAATAGATTTCGCCTTTGAGACAAAAGAGGAAATACTGATTGTAGAACTTGAAACTGGAATGTGCATCTTACAAATGGAGAATGGCTACCCAAATCTGGCACGCCTGAAGATACAGAGAAGCTGAGGTTTGTAAACTTCTTGTTCGGTACAAATTACAGATGGAATACCGCAAAAGAACTTCTTTTATTCACATGTAATCAGTGCGAAGAGCTTGAGCTGGTTGAACGGATGAGAATTTCTAAATCACCCTATGATAGTGTAGTTCTAACAACCTTAGGCTCAAGAGTTCTCGGATACTTAGAGTTATATTTACATCTAAAAAGAGAGCAATTACAGATACCACTGCAAATTTGAATGGGAAAAAATGCCAGAGCGATTAGAATTTGAAATAACGGAAGAGGGATTATTAAAAATATATGACAGATTCTCTTTTGATAACCTCTTCAGATTACTTTTGATTGATGGCTTTGAGTATGATGAGGCTTTAAACTTCATCCTCTGTAACTGTGCACTGAGCGCCCTTGTGTTCCAGGAAAGGATTTATAATAAGCAATACTTAAGCATCTGTGCAGAAGATATTTCTTCTGATTCACCATAACGTGATTTGAAAGCATCAACAGCAATCCATAGCGATCACGATGCGCCTGCATACACACACATTCCACTGGAAACACAGGGGTGTGCGTGCAAAAAGATATATTGATTAACACATTAACGCAATGATTGAGTTACATGTTCGGGATATTACGCCTCTGTATAGGTCTGTGCATGCTGTGCTACGGTAGCTATTCAGACATGATAAGAAGAGAGGTCACGGACACCGTATGGCTCGTGATGGGCGTTTCTGGCATGATTTTCGCGATTATAGAGCTGCTTATCGGCTCTTTGTCACCCATTCAGGTATTCAAATCGCTGCTTATCGCCAGTATCTTCGCTACCCTTCTCTATATTCTCAATTTCGGCGGCGCTGACATAAAAGCAATCATCTCTCTCTCCATCCTCTTCCCTGACTTCCCGTGCACACCCGTGACAGGCATCCCTCTACTCGATATACCCGTGCTCAGCGTGCTCATAAACAGCCTGCTCATCGCCATCTCTGCACCCCTCTTTATATTCTTCTATAACCTCGGTAAGAGAAACCTCTCACCACTCATGTTCCTCGGCTACAGAGTTGAAATCCCGGCTCTGAGGAGGCTAAAGAACTTCAAATTGATGCATGAGATAGAAGATACGGGCGAGATGAAGTATGTCTGGGGCGGCATAGAACCATCGGAAGAGATATTAAATCGTTTAGAGGAACTGGCACGCCATAAAAAGATTGAAAATGTCTGGGTCACACCGGAACTGCCCTTTATTGTGTATCTCACCGCAGGATTCATCACAGCCATTTTCTACGGCGATTTCATCTCTTACCTTGTTCTCTTATTTCATTAAGGCTAAATACATTGGAGATACATTGTAGAGCATCGCAAAGTTATTTCTTTTTAAGAGAAGGTTTTAACTACGAGCGATGAGAGCATGGTGGGTGATTGCATCGGTATCTATTCTCACAGCGGGATTCATCATAATTGGAACGATCCATCTCGGTGCCACGAGTATACCATCCTCCTGCTGGCAGCCTGCGGGTGCTGAAACGGTTATACTCGATTTAGGCAGTGTCTATCATCTGAAAGAGGTCTGTATATTTCTGCGTGATGCAAATCGAACGAAGTTTGATCTCTATGGTGCAACAGCGCCCGGTGAATGGCAGAAGTTATACAACTATGACAATAAGGAGCACGTCCATTTCTGCTCCTGGGATAAAATAGCACTCGGGCGAGATGCACGATACCTCAAGTTGCAGTTCTCTAACGATTCAATGGGCGAGATCGGCGAGATACTGGTAATATCGGCATCGAACCAGCGAATACCGGTCGAGAATATAGAAGGTAGGAATGCTACAGCCCTGATTGACGAGCAGGATTACGAGCAGATCACAGCAGAAGATGGTGCGTATTTCGATGAGATGTACTTTGTGCGGACGGCATATGAGTATCTGCACTTCAAAGAGCCTTATGAATGGACCCATCCGCCGCTTGGCAAGCTCATAATTACCGCAGGTATTCTCATTTTCGGTATGAATCCCTCAGGCTGGCGATTCATGGGTGTGCTCGCAGCGGCAGCTATGATACCCCTGATCTTCATCCTGTGCACTCGTATCTTCGGGAGTAGTATGGCGGGCTTATTCGCCGCTTCTCTTCTATCTCTTGATTTCATGCATTTCTCACTCGCGCGATTGGCAACGGGTGAGATATATATCGCGCTATTCTCGCTACTCAGCTTCTTATTCGCATTTGATTATCTATACATGAGGGAGCAAAAATCGCTATTCTTGAGTATCGTCTCGTTCGGGCTGTGCTTCGCTGTGAAATGGACAGCCATGTTCACTCTGATCTCGATTCTCGCACTTGCGATCTTATGTAATAAGCGAACGAATCGGCGCATGTTTTATGACTGGCAAATCATTGTCGCGGGTCTGTTCGTATCTGCGGCAATCTATATCGCAACTTATATTCCCTGGTTATTTGCAGGTGGTGGGCACAGTCTGATGGACGTAATAAAATTGCAGTTCCAGATGTTCGGCTATCATGCGGGTATCGAAGCCACACACCCGTTCTCTTCTCCATGGTGGAGCTGGCAATTGATGTTAAAACCCCTATGGCTGTACATCAACACTCTGAACGGCGAAGTCTCAACGATTGTCTTGATGGGCAATCCCGCGATATGGTGGGGTAGCATACCCGCACTGGCGTTCATTGTGGCTAAGATATTGAAGTATGGATGGCGGTGTGATCACAAATTGCTATTCATTGCTGTGCCTTTCTTACTGCTATGGCTTCCTTATTCACTTATTACCCGAATACTGTTCATATATCATTTCGTTGCTGATGTACCGTTCATGATACTCGCAATCACATACTGCATGATGTGCATCAAGAATGACAGGAGGAGGTTGATAGCCATGATAGGCTTTATTATCCTCGTCGTTGCTCTTTTTGCCATATTCTACCCGGTTATATCCGGTTATCCGGTGGTAAGTAGCTATCGCGATAGTTTGAAATTGCTGCCGGGGTGGAGTTTTTGATGCACGAATGTTTCCCTGCTGGGTGATATAGCGTGAGAAATGGTAAAGGTATATAAAAAGAAGACCAATAGGAATATGGAGACATGCCGAAGGAACTCAGTCTGAGTGAGATAATGAAGGTATTGGAGGAGTACAAAGTGGTGACGCTGGAGGATGTGACGTGGAGATAGAGCTGGGTAAAGCGATAAACCCACTGATGATACAGGCACTTTTACAGCACCTGCAGTCGGTGAAGGAGGCGCGTGAGAAGGAGCTTGAACTGGTTGATGCCAGTTTTGAAGTCTCAAGAGCGGAATGGAACGGAGAGATCGAGGAGGTTACGATCGGTGCTACTTCGGCTGATGGTGGTACAAGAGAAACTACGGTTACGATCGGTGGCGAAAAAGCTATGCCATTCTATAACTTTGATAATCCAATGCCACATCCACCAGTAATCTCCGTGGACTGTTTTGACATGCCTATTCCACTTGCGAAAGCGGTAAGAGTACATTATCAGGATGTAATGGAAGATCCGGGCGAGTGGGCGAAGAAGAACGTGCGTGAATTTGGCGCTGATATGGTCACCATCCATCTGATAAGTACAGACCCGATGATAAAGGACACACCGGCGCGAGAAGCGGCGAAGACCGTAGAGGAGGTACTGCAGGCAGTTAAAGTGCCGATAGTCATCGGCGGCTCGGGCAATCCAGATAAGGATCCAGAGGTACTGGAAGCTGCGGCTGAAGCTGCTGCGGGCGAACGCTGCTTGATTGCATCAGCAAACCTGAATATGGACTACGAGCGTATAGCGAAAGCAGCGAAGGCGAATGGGCATGTTATTCTATCATGGACACAACTTGATATAAATGCGCAGAAGACACTGAACCGCTACCTCTTCAAGCTCGGTACGCCACGCGAGGATATTGTGATAGACCCAACGACAGCCGCACTTGGCTATGGGCTGGACTACGCATTCACAAACATCGAGCGAATGCGGCTATCGGCATTGAAAGGTGATACCGATCTGGCATTCCCGATCTCATGTGGAGTAACGAATGCATGGGGAGCGAGGGAGGCGTGGATGAAGAGTTCGCCGATAAAGGAGGACTCTGACTGGGGTCCTGCCGCTTATCGTGGACCGCTATTTGAGATCATCACGGGTTTAACACTCGCCATAGCTGGCGGTGATATGTTCATGATGATGCATCCAGAGGCAGGTGCGGCAGTTAAAACAATAACACAGACACTGTTCGGTGCTATAAAAGACGGTGGTAACATAAATATCGAAGATTGGGTGACGTGGAAGGCATAGCCTGAAGGTCTTTTGAGGAGTTCATCCTCAAACCGGTTCATAAACATATATTGTATATGTATTATTATCAACCGTAAGAGCAGAAATGCACTGGTCACAGGCGATAGCAAAGAAGATTATAGCAGAGCGGGGAGCGCGCAGGCACGTTGTTGCCACCGGTATCACTCCTTCCGGCGATATTCATATCGGTAATCTGCGCGAAATAATAATAGGTGATGCCGTGCGTAACGCGCTCGTAGATATGGGAGTGGATGCGAAACTCATTTACATCGCGGACACTTTCGACCCGTTACGAAGGCGCTACCCGTTCCTGCCGCAGGAATATGAGCAGCATGTAGGGAAACCACTGTCTGAGATTCCGGACCCCGAAGGCTGCCATTCTTCTTATGCCGAGCATTTTCTCGTACCTTTCTTCGAGTCTCTGGATGCGCTGGATATCAGGATAGAGGTTCTACGTGCCGATGTGATGTACAAATCGGGCTTGTATGTGGGAGTGATAAAAGAGGCTTTATTGCAGCGAGATAACCTGGCAAAGATTCTGGAAGAGATTACAGGCAGGTCTCTGCCTGACGACTGGTCACCTTTCTCGCCGCTATGCGATGTCTGTGGCAGGCTATCCTCAACCATAGTGACCGGCTATGATATAGCAAACCATGAGGTGTATTATGAATGTGAATGTGGGAATAAGGGTATGACATCAATGAGTGGTGGCGGTAAGCTCACATGGCGAGTGGACTGGGCGGCGAGGTGGAAGCTACTCGGTGTTACGGTCGAGCCATTTGGTAAGGATCACGCAGCACCGGGCGGTAGCTATGACACCGGCAAACGAATAGCACAAGAGATATACAGCTATCGGGCGCCTTATCCCATCCCGTTTGAGCATATCCTGCTCAAGTTCAAAGAAGGTGATAAAGCGCGGGTAACCGCTATGTCATCCTCTCGTGGCACCAATATCCCGATTAGAGAGATACTGGAGGTTGTACCACCGGAGATATTGAAGCATCTCATATGGCGTGTGAGACCGGACAGGCATATAGAATTTGATCCGTCAACAGCCCTGCTACACATAATAGACGAATATGAACGCGAGATAGGGGGCATAGGAAAAGGTGTTGCGGCTGAAATACCGTTCCGGCATTTCCTCACTCTCGTACAGGTTGCTCGTGGTGACTTCAATGAGCTACTTGCGGTCATTCGCAGGAGCGGCTATGAGATACCTGAGGATGCAGAAGAGCTTGATGCGATACGTAATAAGGCGATATATGCGCAGAACTGGTTGCAGCGGTACGCACCGTCGGAATTAAAGTTCGAGCTGCAGATTTCAGTACCGGAAGAGGGTTTGAAGCAGCTATCAGAATTGCAGAAGCGTGCGTTACGAATGTTAGCAGAAGCTATACCTGATGGCAATCTCGGTGCCAGAGAATGGCATGATAAGATATATGAAGTGGCATCTGCGGTGGATATAGAGCCCAGGCTGGTATTTCAGGCTGTTTATATCGCATTGCTGAATAAGCCTTCGGGACCGAGAGCGGGCTGGTTACTCGCATCGCTTGATGTGGAGTTCCTGCGTGAACGGTTTGAAGTTGCTGCTGGTGGAAACAGGCACCATTTATGAGTGAAGATGGAGAATAGGAATAAGAAGAGGCTTATCCAGATTGTTATCGGTCTGGCAATACTGGCACTGCTGTTCCATGAAATAGAGCTCAAAGCGGTATGGGATGCGATACGTGGCTTGAATCTCGTTTTGTTCGGGCTTGCCGCACTTGCTTATCTATGTTATAATCTGCTGATGAGCTATCGGCTGTATTATCTGCTGAAGAAGATGGGGCATGCCGTGGCGTTCCGTCATGCTCTATCAGCGCATCTCGCGGGTATGATCGCATCAGATGTAACGCCAGGCAGGGCGGGCTTCTTCCTCGTGCCTTATTTCCTGAAGAACCGTACCGGGTGCAGTATATCGAACGGTATGGCAGCAATACTTGCACCTCAGGGCATAGAATTCATTCTGAAGGTATCTGGCGGTTTTCTGGGGTTACTCTTCTTCGCTGTATCTATTGAGATAAGCAAGGCTGTGCTGGTGCCGCTGTGTGTGGGTGGTATCGCTTTCCTCGGTCTCGGTACCGTGATGCTGTGGGTGTTATGGACCGGAGAATCTCATTCGTACAGGTTATTTAAACGAATCCCGTATCTTAGCAGGTTTGAAAGCGATTATACGAACCTGAAATATAAGAGCCTTTCGGTGCGCAGGAGTGTTGCTGTCATCCTCATCATATATTTCATCTGCTGGTTTCTGCTCGCAGTACAGTGGATGCTGATCGGATACGCCATAGGTATAACCCGGCTGAACCTGCTGGCATATTTCCTGCTCCATCCTCTGATAACCATACTCAGGTTCGTGCCCCTAACGGTGTCAGGGCTGGGCTTGATGGAAGGAGCAACAGCATTGATGTTCTCACTGCTCGGCGTGCCTCAGGGCATCACCATCGGCGTTGTATTCGCATTGCTCGTTCGCTTCAATATGATACTCGTGGATGGTATAGGTTTGAGAGGCGTGTTCTCGTGAATGGTAAAAAACACAATTGGTTTATATACCATAGTGTGTTATGATATCATACAATGCACATAATCATCCTGAATTGCGCGGACGATACGGAGAAGAAGCGAGTGCGGTATGTTATAGACAAGTGGGAAGCGGAGACCGGTAAAATAGCGGAGTTGAAAGCGATAGTGGTGAAGGCGGATCTGGATGGGAAAGATATGACCGATTTTCTTACAGAGCTGTATTCAAAGATAAGTGCGGGCAGAGTGGAGCTATACAGTGCGGAGAGGGAGCATATGGAGCCCGAAAAGCATATTGAGCGTTTAAATGTCAGATTCAGGGACGATATAAAGTCTGTGGAGCGACTCATCAGTTTCATATTCAGCAAGAAGAATTCCACGCTGAGGATGCACCGGTATCTGAGTGATGATTTCGCTGAGATGGAATATGTGGTGTATATGAGGCGAGGCAAGGGTGGAGTGAGTGTGAAATTTGCGTTAAGAGAATATAGTGGCGAGACGATGGCGGATATTCGGTTAGAAGGTGTGCAAGAGGCGGTGAAATCGCTGGAGAGTGAATTGAAGAGCGATTTCTCGTATTTTGATGTTGAGATGGGGGATGACGATAAGCATTCACTGAAATGACGAAAGTAAAAAAGCCGAAAGTTTTATTTGATGCTGGATATAATATATAAGGTGGTATGGAGATGGGCATGGCAGTAGAGGATCTGGAGAGGTTGAACAAGCTGCCGAAGACGATAGCGAGTCCGGAGATGGATCTGGAGAAGTTGAAAGGGATAGATGAGTATATCAGGAGGCAGTGGTGGGACGAGATAAGAAGGGTTGAGGGCGAATATCTCGCTAAATACGTGCCGGAGGGCGCGACAAACGGATACTTAGAGGCGAACATAGCGATGTCGAAGTTGAAGTTGGTGGTATCGTTCACGGATAACGATGAGCGGTGTCCTGAGCATAGATTCAAACCAGAGCAGATGGACTTTGTCCGTGATTTTGACGATTCCAGGGTCTATGATCTTCTATCGGAAAGCGAGATTGCAGAATATGTAAGAAGAGGACGAGAGGACGACAGGGGTATTGTAAGGCTCGCGAGGGATGCTGCGATTAAAGGATATGCCAGTATGGATAAGGTGCTTGATACCAAGATGGGGGGAGACCTGGCGCTGGCATTCAGGAGATTCTGGAGCGACAGGCTGAAGAAGATGGAACGTGCGGCAACGGAATATATCAGGATGTATGGTATTGGACCGGGCGGGGCATGGGAAGATATTGAAGGAGCAATTGAGAAATCAGTGGTAGAACGGGACAGGATAATAAAGGAACTCAATCAGAACCTCTCGGAGTTAGAAACGAGGTTAAAAGATAGCGAAGCATTGCGAGCAGAGAAGGAGCGGTTAGAAGAAGTGCTGAGTGGTTTAGAGCGAGCGGTAGTGACAAAAGAAACGGGTAAAGAAGCGCTGAATGCCCGGCTCAGCGAGTTTGAAGCGGCTAAAAGAGATGCATGGGCGAGATACGAAGAGCTTGAGCGGGCATGGTCAGAGAGTATAAAGGAGATAGAAGCAAGGAGAAAAGCTCTTGATGCGAGGGAGCGAGAGCTGCGTGAAGCTGAGGAGAGACAGAAGGCGGAATTGAAGGATACGGCACGAAAAGCGTTCGAAGAAGAACTGAGGAATATCAACACGCTGAGAGAAGAACTGGA
>JAODGV010000065.1 GCA_025464425.1 Methanosarcinales archaeon
GGGGTATTCATGCAGGTTGCCGCAGATGCCTACGGTGAATACCTCAGCGATAGGGAAGAGAACAGAGGCACTGGATGCGAATCTGAAGGAAATGAGGAGATACCGTGAATCGGCAGGAATACTGGATTCTAATCTGAGGGAAGGGGATAAAATAATCGTTTCCGGTTACATCGGTGACCACGGTGTAGCTTTGCTATCGTTCAGAGATGAAGATGGTATAATTTCAAGCGAGAACCGTTTACCATTACATCAACATCATCGGCTTACCACCTTCGCAACCGCTTCCGCATCTGCATGCGCCTTCGCCAGCAGGTACGGTATCGTCTCCTTATTACATACACAGGCATTCAATGCGAGATTCAGTGCCGCTGCATGCGCTTTACGCAGTAAAGGCTCTATCGTTGATGGCGCTGGATACGCAATACTCAACGCAAGTGCCTGCGCCTTCATACTCGCTTCTCGCACCAAATCACCGATCGTGTATCTGGTTGGATATACATACCTGATATGCGTAGCGAGCGAGAGAGCCTTCTTTGACGCTTCTCGCAGCTCAGATAGATATTCTGATGGTTCTATCCGGAGCACTTCGGGCTTGAATAAGACGCCAGCATCGCGGTCATATACCGCAAACAGATCCAGACCCTCCTTCACAGGGTATATCTCCAGCTTTGCCAGTATGTCCGCTACTTCTGGCGATACTTTCTCATGTTCTTTCACCACCACCGTCCTCTTCTTTATCTCCACCTTGCCTCCTGCTATACCCGCGGGGATACCAAGGTTCTGCAATTCGCCAACTATCGGTCCGGGCTTGAGAGAAGTCGGTCCCGCATCCAGCACTATGTCGTGTGGTGCAACAGCACCTGCTCTTATAGGTGCCGGGATCTTATTCGCCTCCACCAGTCTGTATAGCTCAAAAGCATCGAGATTGGTGAGTATCAATGCCATCTGGTCATCTATGTAATCTATCATCTCTTCCATCCCGCAATCCTTCAGTGACAGTGATATCAGACTGTTTTTTGATACACGTAACTGAGCGTTCTTACGAAATTCTCGCCTCAACCGCTGGAGTTGACTGGCTCTTATTCCTCGCACTCCCGCGATACCGACCGTCCTGTAAGACCTGATGAGCCCGGATAATAGCGCTAACTGCTCCTTCCTCCATTCCCTGCCACGTTTTATTCGCCTCTTCATATCATATCACCCGCACGGCATGCCCCATCGTTGTCTTCAAATATATGGAGGCAATGTTCTGCCACCCGCGTTCCAGATGTGATTCAACAGCTTTTATAACAGCCATTGCATTCTCTGCTATCGCCCCCGGATCCATACCTTTACGCCCTATATTCACCCAGAATGTGGCGGTCTTCGCCTTTATATTCACGATACGTTTCAATCTCTGCAGTATCGGTGTTGGATCAGTTCCCGGGGGTATCGGCACCGGCATCTTGCCCCTCGGTCCCAGTATTGTTCCGAGGCTACGTCCTATCTGCGGCATCAGAGATGCATCAGCTGCGAAGACATCATACCTGTTCACCAGCGCTCTGGCTCTCTTCTTGTCCATTCGCTTCAGTTCCTCGGGGTCTATAACATCCGCACCCGCTTCCTTCGCCTTTAATGCTATCTCACCTGATGCGAACACCCCTATCTTCGGCTCACGGAAACTGTTCGGGAGGGTAACCTCCAGGTTCAGTCTGTTCTTCGGCTGCTTCAAATCCACATTCTTCAGATTTATACACAAATCCACACTCTCAACGAAGTTCCTCGCACGAGAAACCAGCGCCTTCTTTACCGCTTCCTCTATATCTGCCGCTTCCATACTATTCTATCACCCCGTCATATTTGCCCGCATCTATCTCCTGTATTATCTCCTTTGGATCCTTGCCCTCCACCTTCACACGCATCGAGACACAGGTACCTATCACTTCCTTTACCGCGCTCTTAAACGTCTTTGCCAGCATCTCCGCATGTTTCTTCTCCGCTATCTCCTTTATTCGCTCGAGCGATATGTCCCCTATATAATCGGTTGCAGAGTCGGTTTTTGCTTTATCAATACCCAGTGCTTTCTTTATTAACGCCGCAGTCGGCGGTGTACCTATGCTTATGTCAACTTTACCCTTATCATCCACCGTTATCTTTACCGGGATCTCCATACCCGCATAATCACGCGTTAGTTCATTCAATTTATCTACTACTTCTTTTACATTCACGCCCAGTGGACCAAGCGCGGGACCCAGAGGAGGACCCGGACTCGCCTTACCGCCTTCTATTAGTATCTCTACTGATGCCATTCTCACTCTTTATATTTCCATATTTTAATATATTCTTCTATCCTGCATTCGCCTGAAGTAAGGTGCCCTGTATTTCATCGCCATCTCCAGTCGGCTTATTATATGCTCCTCATCCTCTCGTTCAACGGGTATGAGGTTGTCATTTCGTAGCAGGCATGGCTTTATCTCGCCACGTGAAGTTATCCTCAGCCGTGAACAGTTCTTACAGAACTCGGTATTGTCTATCGGATGTACGACCTCGACCTCCACGCCATCCACGTAATACCTCCGCCTGCGCTGCAACTGCATGGTCTTCACTGCCGATGCTTTCGCCATCAGCTTCCGCTCTATACTCACAAAATCGGGCATGTAGACGCTCAATGCGGGATTGAAATACGGGATCAGTTCTATCAATTGGAGTATTACCGCGCCTTCTTCGCGAGCATTACAACCACGTACAAACTCTATCATATCGTCTATCTCATCGTCGTTAATGCCGCTCAGTACCACCATGTTCAGCTTGATCGGTGTGAGTCCAGCATCAATAGCGGCATAGATGCCCTCTATCACACGTTTGTGGTTGTTTCTACTCCGAGTGATGGCGTTATACCGCTTTTCTATGAGCGAATCGAGACTGATATTCACGCGGTCAAGCCCGGACTTTGCGAGTTCATCCGCCTGCTCGCTCAGTAAAGTGCCGTTGGTGGTCAGCGATACATCATCTTCAAACTCTTTTATGCCACGCAAAATCACAGTGAGGTCTTCTCGCATGAGTGGCTCGCCACCTGAGAACTTCACTCGCCTGATATTGTAATAACGCGATGCCGTACGCGCTATTGCTATTATACGTTCGGCACTTATTTCTATTCCACACCCGCCACATTCACCCTCTGCATGACAGTATATACAATTCAGGTTGCATTTGCTCGTGAGTGAGACCCTCAGGCTCCTTATAACCCTGCCATAGGCATCTACCAGCTGCATCCAGGCGCTCCTCCACTCTATAGCACACTATTCAGTATACCGCGTGCCGCGAGTATACCGGTAGCAGCGGCGTTGACTATATCACGTGATAGCCCGGCGCCGTCACCCGCTGCGAATAGATTTGGCACCGAGGTCTCCATATTCTCATTCACATTTATCCGCATTGCATAGAACTTTATCTCAGGCGCATATAGCAGTGTGCAGTCAGAAGCAACACCGGGTATTATCTCATTGAGCTTCTCCAGCCCCTCTATTATGTCCATCGTTATCCGATGCGGGAGTGCCATTGATATATCGCCGGGTGTTACATCCTTCAGGGTGTTCTTCACGAGGTTGCGATTTATACGTTCCCATGTGGAGCGCCTGCCACGTCTCAGGTCACCCATACGCTGTATTATCGGCTTGCCACCGCCTATGGTGGTTGCGAGTTTCGCTATGGAGCGCCCGTATCGGGTGGTATTCTCAACGGGTTCCGTGAGTTCCACCTTCACGAGGAATGCGAAATTGGTGTTATCCGATTTCCTGCCCCTCAACGAATGCCCGTTCACTCCTATAAAGTCGTCATACACCTCTTTAACCACGAATCCACACTCATTTGTACAGAATGTGCGTGTGAAATCGTCATAGCGTTTAGTCCTTATATAAAACTTCGGGTCGCGGTTTATCCTCGTCACGGGGTTCATCGTTATTGCCGGCACTTCCACACGGACACCCACATCTATACCCGCATATTCCGCATTTATACCATGCTTCCTGATCAATTGCTCGACCCAGGATGCGCCGACCCTGCCGGGTGCGAGTATAACGCAATCACCACGTATCTCATCGCCATTCTCCGTAAGCACTCCCACACATACTCCATTATCTATAACTATATCGCTGACCGTGGTATTCAGCAGGAATTCAACGCCATGCGCCTTCAGGTCGTCTTCAAACGATTTTATCACTCGCCTGGTGTTGTCTGAGCCGATATGACGCTGATTTATCTCTACAAATGATGCGCCGACCGAAGCTGCACGCCGCTTCAAAGCTTCTATATCATCCTCATCACCCCTGTACAGCTCGTCTGGAGTGCCATGAGCGAGGAAAATGCGATCCACCTCAGCTACGAGCTGCCATGCCTCTTCTACATCGCAGAAATCGGTGAGTTCACCACCCACATCTGGTCTGAGGTTGAGCGTGCCATCAGAGAACGTGCCGGCGCCACCGACGCCACACATTATGTTGCAATCCTTGCAACGGATGCAATTGCCGGTCTCTTCCATCACACAGTGCCGCTCTTCCACAGCCTTGCCCTTGTCTATTATCAGCACGTGTCGCCCTTTCAGTTCGTTCGCTGCGAATAGCCCCGCAGGTCCTGCTCCTACTATAATGACATCGTAATCTTGTTTCATCTTCACAGCTTTCTTCTAATTAAACTGTCTGCTACTATGTTATAAACAATAATCGAAAAGAAGTAAACTATAAGGAGGGTAATAAAAAAGCCAATTACAGTTGTCCATATGCCTATTAGTGCCGATAAGAATATAACTTGACTTTGTCATATTATAATTGGAACCCAATAAGACCTTCTGTAATTTCACATGGTGTTACGCTATGAACAGGAAGAAGCGTGTGGTTCCATGAGTTAGGTATCCCTAATATCACTTCAATACAGGACAGAAAGATAAAAGA
>JAODGV010000066.1 GCA_025464425.1 Methanosarcinales archaeon
TCAGGATAAATCGGTAAAGAAACCGGTAGCAAAAAGTTGCATCTGTGGAACTTATAGCAGAACAACTCCCGAGATTTATGTTATGCTTTTATGTGCTACTTGACTTAATAAGATAATTCATTAAGAGGGGTAGCAATGCGAGTAACATACAGGGACGCGGGTGTCGACACAGCGGGTGAAGAAGCGGCACTGGCGGGGTTACTGAATTACGTACGCCAGAGTTACGCATTGAGGCAGAGAGGTTCTGGCACACTGAAACTGGACATAGGCTATTTCGCAAATGTGATTGAACTCGGGGACAGAGGGCTGGCGGTATCAACCGACGGTGTGGGTACCAAGATACTGATTGCACAATTGATGAACAGATATGACACCATCGGTATAGACTGCGTGGCGATGAACGTTAATGACATATTATGTGTGGGTGCGGAACCGCTCTCAATGCTCGATTATATCGCCGTTTGCAGTCCGAACGCAGAATTAATTGCGGATATCGGTAAGGGTCTACTGAAAGGTGCCGAACTCGCACGGATAACAATAGCAGGTGGCGAGATAGCTCAGCTGAGGGATATGTTGAAGGGTGTGCGTCCAAACTACGAATTTGACCTTGTGGGTACTGCAATAGGTGAAGTACCGCTTGACAGGATAATCACGGGCGATGATATCGGCGAACACGACGCTGTTATCGGACTGCGAAGTAGTGGCATACATAGCAATGGACTCAGCCTGGCACGTCACATACTGGCGCAGCAGCCCGATATGATCCATACGCACTTCCCTGAGCTGGGTAAGACGCTGGGTGAGGAGTTACTCGTACCCACACGTATATATGTAGCTGAGATTATGGATATGCTGAATGCCAATCTTGATGTTAAAGCGCTTGTGCATATCACCTCCGGCGGGTTACTCAACCTCCGCAGGGTGCAATCCCCGGCAGGGTTCGTGATAGAGTATCTGGGTGAGCCACCTCCCATCTTCACACTGCTTCAGCAGCTTGGTAATATAGCAAAGGAAGAGATGTACAGTGTGTATAACATGGGTATCGGGTTCTGTGTGATCGTACCGGAGCGAGAAGCTGATGATGTCATTGATATCGCCTCACGACACAGTGTGGATGCATACAGGATAGGGCATACAGTGACAGATCATGCGAAACGAGTGATCATAAAGCCTGAGAACCTGTGCAGCCAGAATGACAGGTTTGTCAGGTGCTGAACAGGATGGTGATTGGAATCATGAACGACCTTTTCGATATTCACCATGTTTTCACGCTCATTTGAGAATTGTTGCCCTTGCCTGAAGTGCTTCATCTAAATTTCAAAATAGCCCGGCACGGATTCGAACCGAGGTCGTGAGATCCAGAGTCTCACATGCTTGACCACTACACCACCGGGCTACTTAATAATATAGCCAGATTGAATTTAAAAAAATTTGTGATTCACCTGTACCTGTTGTACCTGTATATCTGCCGCGTATAGTTCACCTTTGCTGCGGTTCCGCGTTTCGATGCCCAGAGATTCATCGCCCAGATGTATAATGCTCGTATCACGCCGTATTTCTCCATTCGCCGCATAGAGAACCAGACATAAAGCTCGGGATCATACTTTATAATGCCCTCTTCTTTCAGCCTCCGGGCTATTTCATAATCATCACCCGCAGACATGTCGGTGTACCCGCCTATACGCTCAAATACATCCTTCAGTATCGCCGTATTGGAGCCAAGAGTGGCATAAAATACTTTCAGGTATGCGGCAATATGGACAAGCTTATTGAACATTCCGATCAGTAACCTGTACTTGAACCGCGACTCAATCGGGATGATGGGACCATAAACCGCGACCACACCATCTCCACTGAAATCATCATAGATCCGTTCAAGCCAGTTATCCGGCAAAACTATGTCTGCATCGGTCATCGCCACTATCTCACCGCTGGATAGAGCCACACCATCGTTCCTCGCACCACCTACGCCTTTACTCTGCTGCATAATGACTATATCCGCGTATTCACGTGCTATTTCCACGGTTCTATCAGCGCTACCGCCATCCACAACCACAATCTCATACGCATCTCTGTTGAGTGTCTGGTTCACAAGGCTATTCAAACACCGCCCGATATATGCCTCCTCATTATACGTGGGTATAACAACCGAGATTTTACGACTCATCTGCTTGCGGGCTCGCATCCTAAAACCCTCACCATCGCCCCTATCTGTGCAGATGTGAAGTGCTTCTGAGAAATCGCACCAACGGGGCACTCGGCAACACATGCGCCACAGCCCTTGCATAGCGCAGGATTCACGTATGATTTCCTGGTTACGAGTACAAGCTCCTCCAGGTGTTTCTCCTCTTCTTTCAACTCTATCGCGCCAAACGGGCACACCGCCTCACATGCACCACAGCCGATACAGACCGCCTCATCTACTTCCACCACTATCGGCTCTACCTCCACATACTCGCTCGCCAGAATGTCACAAGCACGAGACGCCGCAGCAGAAGCCTGGGCAACGCTATCCGGTATATCCTTCGGCGATTGAGCGCACCCTGCGAGGAATATACCATCAGTAAGGGTATCCACGGGTCGCAGTTTCGGATGTGCCTCCATGAAGAATCTATCCGCACTCTGTGTTATCTTTAGTTTCTTTGCGAGTTCGAGGACATCTCTCCGGGGAACAATACCGGTTGCGAGCACCACGAGATCCGCATCCTTCTCCACATACCGACCTTCACTCACCGTTTTCACTCTTAATTTGCCCTTTTCATCCTTCTTCACTCTTATCTCGTCTGTTAACTCCCTTCTTATGTACTTCACGCCTTCTTCCTTCACTCGCCAGTAGAACTCTTCAAATCCCTTACCAAATGCCCTCACATCCGTATAGAAGACCGTTACATTCGCATCCGGGATATGCTCTTTCACCAGGTGCGCCTGTTTCGCTATGTACATGCAGCATACACGGGAGCAGTATTCATTCCCCTTTGTGGGTTGTTGAGGTTTGGGAATACTGGATGTATCCCGCATCATTTCACGTTCAACCTCTTTCTCCCGCGACCCCACACAGCTTATGAATACCACTTCTTTCGGCTCCTTCCCTTTTATCTCTATCTTACCCGCGGTGGGACCGCTCGCAGAACACAGCCGCTCGAATTCCAGGCTTGTTATCACCTCTTCGTATTCATATCCGTAATCAGGCTCAAGAGACGGGTTGAATAGATCATAGCCCGTGGCTATAACAATCGCACCCACATCAATCTCCACCAGCTCCTCATTCATATCGTGCATTATCGCATCTGCATCACACACTCGCTCACAGAGCCGGCAATCTGCGCAGATACCACATCTCAGACACCTGTTCGCTTCCTCTATCGCATCTTCTGTATTAAAACCGAGTTCAACCACATCAAAGCTGCGTGTTCGCGCCTCAGGAGGTAGCTTCTCAGGCTCCTTACGCTCCTCCACAACGGTTGGAAAAGCATCCTTTAGCCGCTCCTTCACCGCCTCTATCCCTATCTCCTTCTCCTCGCGCTTAGCCGCTTCGCACTCCGGTAAGCCTTTCAAATAGCGGTCAATGGCTTCTGCGACCCTCCTGCCGCCCGCTATCGCGTCTATCACCGTTGCAGGACCGGTTACCGTGTCACCACATGCGAATATACCCTCTACACCCGTATGACCGTAATAATCAGCCTTGAGACCACCTCTATCAGTGGCTATGCCAGAGCCCTCCAGGAATTCCAGTCCCGATTGCTGCCCTATTGCCACTATAACGGTATCCACATCCAGAGTAAACTCCGAGCCTTCAACGGGTACAGGTCTCCTTCTACCAGACTCGTCTGGCTCGCCAAGTTCCATACGTATGCATTCCAGTGCTTCAACTCGCTCGTTACCTATTATCCGGCTTGGAGAAGCCAAATATAGGTATTGCACACCCTCCTCTTCCGCTTCTTGCAACTCAGTCTCACGTGCCGGCATCTCTTCCCTCGTTCGCCTGTACACGATTGTCACAGTTGAACCCAGCCGTAACGCGCATCTCGCAGCATCCACTGCCACGTCACCACCACCTATCACCGCCACTCGCTGTCCTATACCCAGTTCATCCTTAATCTGGCTGAGGCTGAGATCCACCACCCTGTCCAGTCTGAGGTTCAATTCACGGAGGAACTCAACGCCATGAACCACTCCTTTGAGTTCCTCACCCTCTATACCCAGCTTCCGGCTCCTGTCTGCACCAACAGAGATGCAAACCGCGTCATATTCCGCTCTTATACGTTCAAACATGCTCTTATCTATCTCCACGCCGGTCTCTATCTCCAGCCTGTCACCACACACACGCCTGATATACTCTATATCCTTCCACAGCACGCTACGTGGTAGCCTGTAATGCGGTATACCCGCGGCGAGCATGCCGCCCGGCACCGATAGCTTCTCAAATATGTGCACGTTATAGCCAGCTTTCACGAGATAATACGCTGCTGTGAGCCCCGCAGGACCGGAACCGATAATAGCTATCTTTCCTTCTCGCTCCTCTGGCTCTATTACCTCCACATCATCATAATCTATCATATCGGTTGCAAACCTTTTCAACGCCATTATCGCTACCGGTTCATCAATTGCCGCACGATTACATGCCGATTCGCATGGGTGCGTGCATACATATCCGCAGACTGCGGGTAAAGGATTCCTCTCCCGTATTAAATCAACCGCTTCTTTGTATCTCCCCTGCGAGATCAATGCCACATAACCCTGCACATTCACACCTGCCGGACAGTTCAGCCGACAGGGTGGCGTACCTTCTATCTTGTCTATCGTATAGACGAGTGGCACAGCCTGTGGGAACGGTATGTAGAGTGCACCCCTCTTCGACAGCCCCAGATCAAAATCGTTCGGAACAAGCTCCTTCACCGGGCATACCTTCGCGCATTCACCACAGCCCGTGCATTTATCTTCATCCACGTAGCGTGGCTTCTTCCTCACACGCACCCTGAAATTGCCAACATAGCCTTCCACACTCTCCAGCTCCGCATATGTGATCAGCCTGATGTTCTTATGCCGTGCGACATCCACCATCTTCGGCGTGAGCACACATGCAGAGCAATCCAGAGTAGGAAACGTTTTATCAAGCTGCGCCATGTGCCCGCCTATGGATGGCTCACGTTCCACAAGATAGACCGTAAAACCCGCATCTGCGATGTCCAGTGCCGCCTGGATACCTGCTATCCCGCCACCTATCACCACACACGCGGGTATCACACCTGTACGTATCGGTTCAAGAGGCTGTAATAAAGACGCTTTTGATACCGCACTCGCAACCAGCTCCTTCGCCTTCGCCGTCGCCTTATCTTTATCTGTATGAACCCATGAGCAGTGCTCCCTTATGTTCGCCATCTCCATGCAATACGGATTCAAACCCGCATCTTCACATGCCTTCCTGAACGTCGGCTCGTGCATACGTGGCGAACAGGAAGCAACAACAACACGATCAAGCTTATTATTACGAATGTCGTTCTTTATCAACTCCTGACCCGGGTCCGAGCACATATACATGTAATCACGTGCTACCACAACGCCCGGCAGGCTATTCGCAAATCGCGTTACTTCCGCAACATCCACCGTAGCCGCTATATTCGTGCCACAATGGCATATATAAACACCGATTGATATATCTTTGTTATCTCTCCCCTTCATCTCCACATAATTTATACCACAACAACTTTATCTTTGTTTATGTACTTTATTGAGGAAAAAACTTGTTAGATATAGCACGTGAGTACCAGATATACCAGACTAATATTTTGCTAATACTGAAACATATGAAGAAGAAGAGAAGAACCGTATCAGGGATAA
>JAODGV010000067.1 GCA_025464425.1 Methanosarcinales archaeon
GTTCCTCTTCAGTAGCTAACACATTATCCAGTAAAATGGAGCTTACCAACTCCTATCATTGTTGTTACTCAACACAGATTTCCAATCGAAGAGATGTTCTACATCCTGAAGTCAACTCCTATCATTGTTGTTACTTAACCGACCATATAATATTACCTGTACACCTATTCTCGTATTTCAAAAGCCAACCAAAGGCGGTGCGTACCTTATCCATGCTGGCTTTTACATGCTTTGTATTTATTTTACGAATATTTTTTATTGGTGGGATTGGAAGAGATAAAGAGGCAAAAGATTTAAAAAAATGGATCGAATAACAGAATGCTAACATGTTCTTCACAGCACACTCCAGACACAAAGCGTTTATGCTCTTCAGAAACACCACTTTCTTCGCTGCTTGTAGCTTATCGCCTGCTACACATCCCTGACAGATGCCTTTTGCCTTTAGCTCATGCCTTCAGCCCACACACATCACAACACATCCCGCATGCTCCAACCTGCATTTTTTCGTATCCTTTCATAATATGATTCTATGTTTTATCTTATATTTACTACAGATTCTTGCCGAGATTTCTTCAAGTTCCCTTTGATATTCTTTTGACGGTTGAAAGAAAATTCTGAATAAGCTTTTATTGAGATAGAAAATGAAATGATTACCCCTCGCTTAAGTTTTGGTTTTAAATCATCTGGTAAGATGGCACTCCGGTCAATCTCCTTCAATAAATCCAGGTCTCTTAAAACGAGTTTTGATTTTGTTAAAATATGAACAGGAAAGCGGTATTTCAAAATTATCTCAAGTTCAGGATTGATTTTACNNCATCTCGTGTTTTTGTCATCAACTTTTGCCCATTCCTGCAAGAATTCAAAAACTGATTAGTGAATTTCGGTGCATTTCGTCTGGAGTTTTTCTATTTCTTTTTCTTCCATAGGTTTTGTAAACAGGACCAAGCTATTTATTGAGGAAACTACCCTGGATTTTAGTAATAATAGTAATAATGATAATAGCAGAAATCACTGTTATTCCTATCGGTACATGTACACCGGGTGTGAGTGAATATGTGGCGGTGGCGGTGGCTGAATTACGGAACCTTGGTTTGAAGCCCCAGCTCACCGCTATGGGCACTATATTCGAAGCTGATAACATAGACATAGTATTGAATGCATTCAAAGCCGTGCATGAATCCGTCTTTGCACGAGGTGCAATGCGTGTAGTCACAAGTTTGAGGATAGACGAGAGGAGGGATAAGGAAGCAAGCGCAGAAGAGAAGATACAGTCGGTCTATTCGCAACTCCTCACTCGAGATAATTCTGGAAGTACAGCTCGGTGACGAACTTCTCCATGAAATCCTCCTCCTCTTCCAGCTTTATATGCTCTATCCGTTTCGCAACCTCTTCCGCATCCGCGCGCTTATGCTTTGAGATGAGTGCCTGCCTGGCTCCTTCCAGTGCGGCATTGCCGACCTTCTTCATTCGCTCTCCCGGAATTGGAGGCAGCAGTCCTATACGAATCGCATTCGCCGTGTTCGTGAAATTGACGAACCCGCCTGCAAGGTATATCGTATCTATATCCCCGAGCTCAATGCCATATTTATCGAGCAACACCCTTATACCAACCGCAACGGCGGTTTTAGCAAGATTGAGCTGGTCTATATCCGTCTCCAGGAGCCTGATCCCTTTCGTTATCCTTAATTCCTTCCGGGCACCCCTGAACTTACCCCGCCCGTCTATCACTCCATGCTCTAATAATTCCGCTAAGGTATCTATCAGCCCTGAGCCGCAGATGCCAACCGGAGGTGCATCGCCTATCGTCTTATACTCCACTTTACCATCAGCGCAGATTCGCACCTCTTTTATCGCTCCTTCCACACCACCCATACCACATGAGATACTGGCGCCCTCAAAAGCGGGACCAGCCGCCGCTGAGGTCGCAATCAGCCGTTCACGGTTACCAAGCACTATCTCGGTATTTGTCCCCACATCTATCGCCATGCATATTTCTCTTCCAAGATACAAACCGGTCGCCAGCACCACCGCGAGTGCATCGGCACCGACGAAACTGCCTATCAGTGGTAGTCCATAAACCCTCGCCTCTGGATTCATCGTGAGCTGTAGCTCCTTCGCCAGTTTCAACACCGGATCCGTGCTCTCAGGTTCATAAGGCGCCTTACCCAGCGACTGTACCGGTAAGTCAAAGAAGAGGTTTCGCATCACTGGATTGCCAACCACCACCAGTTCATAGACTGTCTCGCTCTTACCGCCGGTCATAGAAACTATCATATCGTTAACCGCGGTTCTTATCTCACTTACCAGTATATCCTGCCCACTCTTCGCAAATTCTATCCTTGAAATCACGTTATTGCCGTATTTCGTCTGCGGATTCTCCCTTGAACTCTTTGCAACTACTGCTCCCGTCTCCAGATCGATCAGATAACCGGCAAGTGTTGTGGTACCGATATCAATAGCAATCCCGTACAGCGCACCGGTATAATCACCTATGTACGAAGAATTGTAAAATACACGATCAGCTTCTCGATGTACATAAGGTTCTATCGGTATCCACCTGTACTCACCCGATTCCAGAACATAATATACTCTCTCCGGTACGTTAACGTATACAGGCTCATCGGTTCTCAATATCCACGCCTGACATGCAAGCCGCTGGTTGCCGGTGATAAACTTCTTCTCCGCTTCTCGTGGCTCCGATAATGCACCTGGCGGGGCTTTCACTTCCACCAGGCACTGACCACATTTGCCATCACCACCGCAGGACGCATCTATCGGTATACCCAGTTCCTGTAAATACGATAATATTGTTCGACCAGCAACGAGTTCCGTCTCGATCGTTCGCCCATTTCTGAAGGTGATCTTCATTTAACTGAATAGCCGAGCCTGGCACACAGTTCCCTTCGTTCCTCCTTCTCCGCTTCTGTCTCTATTCGCTCCACTGCCGTGCCATCAACCACACCGAGCACCGCGCGACCCAGCTCGGTCTCCGCTACCATCACTTCCAGCGGGTTCGCTGATGCCGCATAGATATTGGCAACTGCGGGATGCGATTTCAAAACACCAAGTACATTTATAGGAAATGCATTATCCAGCATAATAAAAAATGTGTGAGAAGCCCCTATTCGGAGGCAATTCTCACCTGCTAACCGCTTCAAATCCTCGTCATTACCCGTAACGCGTGTCAATCTCGGTGCCGCTTCGTTCATCGCGACCGCGCATTTCAGCTCTGGTACAGCGGTCAATAGAGCTCTGAAGATGTCGTCACAGGCGAAGATGGTGAAATTACCCTGACCTATTATCACCTGTTTTCCTTCCGGATTCCTTACCTCTATTCGTTCTATCTTCACCACTTCGTCACTCACTTGCTTCTACCATACTTATCGCACCCTGCTCGCATACATCCACACAGACCTCGCAATCGGTACATTCCTCAGCGTTTATCTCCGCGTGCTGCTCTCGTCCCATCGGGGCATTGCTCGGATCTGGCTCCTCGACCAGACTTATCGCCTCCACCGGGCACTCCTCCATACACATGCTCGTTCCTTTCTCTTTCCTCCCTTTACAGCCATCACACTTATCCAGATCTACTACTGCTGGCATTTCTCCATCACACTCCCTTAAACTCTCCTCTGTATTCATTATATATATAAGTTGCTATTTTTTTGTGCTAAATCTAAATGAGAGGATGCAGTCTCTCCTCTTTGAAAGCTGAACTTATTTAAATCACTGTGTAATATCTATAATGAGGTGAGGGGTATGATAAAGGAGGAATTACCACCTGGTGAGGTTCCACCAGAGGAGATTCAGGAGACTAATATGATGGTTTGTGCTGCTTTCTCTGATATGTTCAAGCCTGTAATTGGTCCTTTCGGGTCAAAGATATTGATAACAGAAGGTGCGACGAAAGTAGAAGCTGCAGACCTGGTATCAAGCAATGCGTACAGCCTGATAAAAGAGCTGAAGTACATGCATCCAACTGCTGACATACTGATTACCGCAGGGTTGACTCAGGGTGAGCGTGTGGGTGATGGCATAGCTACGGTAATGATACTGATAGGCGAGCTGGTGAGGCGGGGATACGAGCTGAAACTGGCAGGTGTGCATCAAAATATCGTGGTTGATGGTTATGAACGCGCTCTTGCCGTTGTCAGATCAACCTTAGAGGAGATGGCGACCCGCGTGGACGTGAAGGATGAAGCGAGCAATGCATTATTGCGACAGGTGGCGAAGACAGCACTAAAAAAGGGCGAATTCTGCAATGAGAATATTTTAGCAGATGCGGTGGTGGAGAGCATACACCGATTGAGTAACAAGGGTAAGATAGATGTTGAGGATATTACAATAGAGGCGAAGAGCGGAGGGAACGTGAATGAGACCCATTTCTTTGAGGGTGTGGTTGTGGACCGTGAGGTGCTGGATGCATTACCGACAGAGATGGAGGATGCGAAGATAGCGCTACTCGATTTCCCGATAGAATACAGGGAGCCGAAGATAAAGGGGAGGAAGGAGTTACCAACCGGTATGCCCGCACGTGAGCGAAGCAAAGCGGGTGAGACACTCGGTGCTCTCGATTTCCATGTGAAGATAACGAAACCCGGTCATTTCCGTGAATTCCGGGCGACAAGGTCTCGCATATTTAACGAACTCGTGGAGCCGGTAGTGAATTGTGGCGCTAATGTCATCTGCTGCCGGTGGGGTGTGGACGACGATGCACTCCCGAAATTCCGTGATGCGGGTGTAATGCTGATAAAGCGTGTTAAATTAACCGACCTTGAACGGCTTGAACGTGCTACGGGCGCTAAGATAGTGAAAGATGTGAGTGACCTCAGCCCTGAGAAGTTCGGTTATGCGGGTCGGGTGATACAGCGCGAGATAGGTGGTGACAAGTATGTCTTCTTTGAGCGATGCAGGTGTGGTGATTCCGCTTCTATTATTGTACGAGGTACTTCTCTCAGGGTTCTGGAAGGGCTGGTGGGTGAGCTGAAGAGCGCTCTCCATGCTGTTGCACAGGTATTTGAGGATAATCGTGTGGTGCCGGGCGGTGCTGCGGTCGAGGTGGAGACCGCACTGCGGCTGCGTAAATTCGCACGTGGTATAGCAAGCAAGGAGCAACTGGCAATAGAAGCATTTGCAGATGCGCTGGAGGCGATCCCTCGTGCAATAGCGAAGAACTGCGGCATGGATCAGATAGATACTTTAACACGGCTGAGAGCAGAGCATTTCAATGGTAATATCAATGCCGGTATCTCAGGCTCCGATAAGGATATAAGAGACATGTACGATGCGGGCATAGTGGATCCGTTAGGAGTGAAGTTACAGGCTTTTATTTCAGCGACAGAAGCGGCTACGGGCATGCTGAAGATAGACGATCTGCATATAGCGAAGAGCGCGGTGGCGAAGGAAGCGGAAGACATAGAGGCGCGTATAGCGGGCAGGACGAAGGATATAATAGAAACGGAACGAAAACCACCAGATTTCAAGTTCAAAGGTGGACGGTTGAGTTATCCGGGCACAAGGGAGGAGCGATTGAAGTCGCTCTACCGTAAGGAGGACCGTAAAGAACTGGGCTTGCCAGTCTAAGAAAAGCTTAGAAAATGATAAATCTGGACATAGCGCGTATATTCGATGAGATTGCGGATATTCTGGAGGTCAAAGGGGATAATCCCTTCCGTGTGAGGGCATACAGGCGAGCTGCACGCACGATAGAGACACTGACGCAGGATTTGAAGGTCATTGCGGAACGCGGTGGCGTGAGCGAACTGAAGAAGATACCGGGTATAGGCGAGGGCATAGCGAAGAAGATAGTGGAGATTGCCCAGACTGGCGATTGCAAGAAGCACAGGGAACTGGCACGTGAGTTACCGCACGGTCTGCTTGAGCTGCTGGCTATACCACGTGTGGGACCGAAGACGATAGCGAAGGTGCATAAAGAGCTTGGAATATCAAGCATTGCGGAGCTGGAAGCTGCAGCGAAGCAACACAAGCTCCGTGGTATATCCGGGCTGGGTGCCAAGGTGGAAGAGAACATACTCAAAGGTATAGAGCAGTACAGGCACTACAAAGGCAGGAAAACGCTTTATGAAGCTTTACCACGTGCAGAAGCGATATTGAATGAGTTGAAGAAGCTGGACGTTGTGGAACGAATAACGATTGCGGGTAGCCTGCGCCGGATGCGTGAGACGATAGGAGATATAGATATACTGGTTGTATCGAAGCACCCAAAAGAGGTTATGGACGCATTCACCAGCCTGGAAGGTGTGGAGGACATAGTAGCAAAGGGTGATACGAAATCATCAATTGTGCTGAGGGGCATGGATGTGGACCTCCGGGTGGTGGATGCCGGATCGTTCGGTGCGGCAGTTCATTATTTCACGGGCTCCAAGCACCACAATATAAGGATAAGAGAGCTGGGTGTGAAGCGAGGGCTGAAGATAAACGAGTACGGGATCTTCAAAACGGATTCGGGTGAGAAGATAGGGGGAGAGAACGAGGAGGATGTGTTCAGTTGTGTTGGACTCGCGTATATACCACCTGAACTGAGAGAGGACAGAGGCGAAGTGGAAGCGGCACAGGAGAACCGGATACCCGTGCTGATAGAGCTTGAGGAACTGAAAGGCGATCTGCACGTGCATACGAAATGGAGTGATGGCAAGAACAGTGTGGAGGAGATGGCGAAAGCTGCTATCTCGCTGGGTTATGAGTACGTGGCGGTGGCGGATCATTCACCTGCGGTGGGTATTGCCGGTGGTATGGACGAAGCGAAGATAAGGAAGCGGCAGGAGGAGATAGATAAGGTGAACAAGCAATTTGAAGGTGAATTCAGGGTGCTATCCTCGGTAGAAGTGGATATAAAATCCGACGCATCGCTCGACCTCACGGATGACATATTGAAGGATCTGGATGTGGTCGTTGCCGCGGTGCATTCTAAATTCACTCAGGATAAAGATACGATGACGAAACGAATCATAAGCGCAATGGAGAACGAGCATGTGGATATAATCGCGCATCCAACGGGTCGTTTACTCGGTAAACGAGAGCCGTACGAGGTGGATATGGAGCGATTGATGGAGGTTGCGAAAGATACGGGCACGATTATGGAGCTTAACTCGTTTCCAGACCGGCTCGATTTGAATGACCTCCACTGCAGGATGGCGAAGGACTACGGTGTGCCCATCGCTATCTCAACCGATGCACATGATGCGATGCAGATGCGGGATGTGATGAGATACGGTGTGGCAACCGCACGGAGAGGGTGGCTTGAGCCAAAAGATGTGGTGAATACGCGTGGGCTGGAAGAGATGATGAGGCTGATGAAAGGATAGGGTTTTGCGGTCCGTGCTCTCCCTGTCCGCAGGATAAAAGGATGCAACGCTCGAGAGGATGAACAGTGGCGCTCTATGATGAGTGAAGTGTGAAACTATGGCGTTCAACCCTCTCCAGCAACTCACTCGCATCCCCTTCAAACACTATCCTCCCCCCGACGAGCATGTTAGCCCTGTCGCTTATTTCCAGAGCGCCCCTGATGTTCTGCTCCACCAGCGCAATTCGCAATTCCAACCTGTCCCTCAACTCCGCAATCCTCTGAAACACATTTCCCGCCATCCTCGATGATAGATGTGCCGTCGGCTCATCCAGCAGAAGAACCTCCGATTTCCTTATCAGTGCGGTAGAAATAGCGAGAAATTGCTTCTCACCGCCACTTAACACTCCCGCCTTCCTGTTCATCAACCTCTCAAGCTCCGGGAATATCTCCATAACTGTGCTCATTCGCTCCTCAAACTCGCGCCTGTCGAGCGTATAGCCCGCAATTATCAGGTTCTCCCTCACACTCAAATCAGAAAAGATGTTGTTTACCTGTGGAAGATAAGTTATTCCAAGCCTCGTCCTGGCATAAGGTTTCATCTTCGTTATGTCCATGCCATCGTATGTTATTCTCCCAGAGTAAATGGTGGCGAGCCCGAAGATAGCTTTTAGCAGTGTGCTCTTTCCACTACCGTTCGGTCCCACAAAAGCGGTTATCCCCTTCTCTATCGCTGTGTTCACATCAAACAATATGTGCAGTTCTTTATATCCCGCATTCAGTCCTTTCACCTGAAGCATAACATCTCTATAACCTCCCTGTACTCATCACTACCATCTTCCGCAATCCTACCGTTTACCATCACCTTTATGCTATCAACATGCCCGGATATTATCTCAAATCTGTGTTCAACAATCAAAAAAGTTGTGTATCTCTTCAACGCCACGAGTTTATCAAGGATGCTCTGTGCCAGATTCGGATTCACCCCCACCAGCGGCTCGTCCATGATTATCAGTCTCGCATCCGCCATCAAAGCTCGCCCGACCTCAAGCAGTTTCAACTGCCCACCACTCAATTTCCACGCTTCCGTGTTCCACAAATCATCCAGTCCGAGGAATTCGAGCAGTTCAAAAGCCTTTTCCACTATCTCCCCTTCTCTATCCTCCCATCTCCTGAATATACACTCTTTTATATCCTCACCGGGATTATCAACCGCTATCAGCATGTTCTCTAAAACCGATAACTTCTTCAGTGGTTGCGGTATCTGGAAAGTCCTGACAATTCCTCGCTTATAAATCTCATGCGGCGGTTTGTTCGTGATTTCCTCTCCATTGAAGTAAACATGACCTCTGTCCGCCCTGTAAAATCCCGTGATTGTATTGATCAGCGTTGTCTTACCGCTTCCGTTCGGTCCCATTATAAGAGTTAATTTGTTCGGCTCAACCTCTATACTGACACCGTCAAGCGCTTTGAATCCATCGAAGAACTTCGAAAGATTCTTCGTCACGAGCATGTCTTTCTGCGTTTGAACATGTAAGCCACTATAATCAGTCCAATCACTGCAACCATAATTTCAAAGCCCGGAGGCGTCGGTGTTGGTACTGGTGTGGGTGTTGGTGCAGGCGTAGGAGTGGGTGTTGGTACTGGTGTTGGTGCTGGTGTTGGTGCTGGTGTTGGTGCAGGCGTGACTGGCAGCGGAGGAGTAGGAGTTACTGCAGGCGGTGGAACCAGCCACTCTATCCCTCCTGTTTCATATCTCCATATTCCAGCCGCTTCCCAGCTGCAATTCCTCACGAAATATATCGCATAATCCCCGGTCGCGCGATCGTTGAACTCGTCAAGTTCTATGTAACCACTCACTGTCTCCACACCGTATTTCCCCTCACTGTAGTTCTTTGTTACGTCTGGTATGATTTCCGCCATTTCATCCGCGTCATATCTCCCAAGTCTGGTGTAAACCTCCGAATATGCAAGCGAAATGACCCATGCTGCATCATAAGCGTTCATACCATACTGATGCGGTGTCTCGTTGAATCTTTCACGCATTGTTCTGCTGAGATTATCGAAAGCTTTACCTCTGGATTCAAAAATAGTGCTGTAAAACTTCGCTCTGTTCGCTCTATCGCATATATCAGAAATCCTATCGCTTTTCGCAGTCCCATCGCATCCTATCCATGTGACATTCAACATCGGAGAACCTTCCTTCACCTGCGAAATCATGGTGTATGCCTCTTCATAGCTGAATACGATAACCGCTATCTCTTCCCAGCCATATTCCTTTGCAAATTCATCTATCTGACCTTCTATGGTCGCTATGTAAGGTGAGAAATCAGCCGGTGCGGGGTCTGGATACTCAACCGGTTCTGCTACCTCTATCCCATATCTCTCAAGCTCTGGAATCGCGCTCTCCTCCAGCCCCTTACCCCATGCATTACCCAGATATGCGATACTCACCGCTCTTATCCCGAGTTCTGAAATCTCCTTCGCTATCGCTTTCGTCTGAAAAGGGTCAAGGGCAACAAACCGGAAGACATACTTCTTCTCCTCAGGCTCCATCACACCTATTAACTCAGGCGAGGCTGTGGAAGAAGGCGAAATTATGATTATCTTGTGCGCAGTCACATAACCGAGCAGGTTCTTCACCTCTCCACTGCCCATTGGTCCCACTATCAGTTTCACTCCCCTACCGTCCAGAGCAGTTACCTTATCAAGCGCGACCTTCGGATCTGCTCTCGTATCCTCAACGTATAATTTCACCTCGTAGTCCATCCCTTTATCCTCGAAATATCTGTTTATGTCATCTTCAGCAATCTCAAGACAATCTCTTATGTTCGTTCCGTATGTCGTCAGTGGACCTGAGAGATCCACAAGAACGCCTATTCCTATCTCTTCCTTCTCTCCCGCGGGTGCAGAAATCGCCGGAACGCATAAACCGAGCAGAATCGCTGTTACTAAAACTATGCATGTTCCCTTCCTCACTACTTTTTCTATCATCACTCCTCACATCCTTTTTAATACTTAAAAAGTTTTCTATTTTGTTCGCTACATGTCCGTTCTTGAGGGTGCGCTGGTATACTCGAACCTTATAGCACTTCTGAGCATAGGTCTCTCCATCACATACATCACCACCGGCGTACCCAATTTCGCTCAGGGCTCTCTCGCTATCGCGGGCTCGTATATAGCGCTGACTCTTTTCAGGCTGTTCAATCTCCACCCTTATTCCGCGCTACCCATCGCTTTCTTCATCGGTGGATTTATCGGTATAGGCGTTTACATCATCGCTCTCAAACCGTTGATAAGAAGGGAAGCGAGCATAGTATCGCTTATGATTGCCACCCTCGCACTCGATTTGATCCTTCTCGGAATCTTCGGCGCTTATTCTGACTATCTTGGACAGGTTACCGGTAAGACCGCGAAAAAGTTCATCTTCACACCTTACGACTTCGAGATATTCAATACTTCCGCAGTCCTTATTTTCTCCACAATCGTGATAATTCTGTTGCTCATTGCACTCTCAGTGCTCTTATACAGGACAAAATTTGGGATTGCACTCCGTGCTTCTATGGAAAATCCGGAGCTTGCGGAAGTTATGGGCGTGAACGTGGAGAATACCAGACTATTCTCATGGTTCCTTTCCGGCGCTCTGGCTTCGATAGCGGGGTGTTTGCTCCCGTTCAGGCAGGAGGTCGTTCCCCTCACCGGCTCTTTTATCATCGTCTCAATATTCGCTGCGAGCATAGTGGGTGGTCTTAAAAGCATATATGGCGCAATTCTCGGTGGATATGTGATAGGCTTCTCAGAATCTCTCGTCACTTTCGAGATTTCCAGAATATTCGGTCCGAATGTTCTGGTTTACAGCAGGGTAATATCGCTCGCCATGATGATAGCGACACTGGTCATAGCTTCGGAAGGGCTGGCTGGTGCGATAAAGAAAACAGGGGTGATAAAAAGATGGAGCACATCATTTTGAACATCCTTATCTGGTCCGGTCTATACCTGATAGTGTGCCTGAGTTTGAACATAGAGTATGGATTTGCAGGTATTCCGAACTTCGGGCGAGCTTTAGCTGTCCTATTCGGCGCTTTCGCAGTGGGTGGTATAGCAAACAGGATTCTCATGCTTCTGCTCGGCATCAATGCGGGAATAGTGGAGGGTAGCGGTGCGGTGAAAGGGGTGATGAACGAAATTATATCGCATAATCCTGCTATTGGCATCCTTATTCTCATACTTTCGCTC
>JAODGV010000068.1 GCA_025464425.1 Methanosarcinales archaeon
GTGCAGCAGCCGCTTCTTACTGGATTCATGATGAGATAGCAGGTATGAACTTTGCCTTGCTCGTGGCTTTCTGGTATATGGCGGTGCACGCATTTGCGAAGGCGAGCCTGTTCCTCGTGAGTGGTCATTTGATTCATGCCACGCACAGCAGGTTCTTATGCGGCGGTCTCGAGTTTGCGAAGCGGATGAAAACTCCGTTTATCGTTACCATCATCGCCACTGCATTCCTCGTGGGGATACCACCTCTCACAGCTTACTGGGTGAAGTCCGGGATGGACGAGGTCATGGAACACCTCTATCTTCATGAACCTCACATGGTCTTACCGGTTATCCTTTTAGTCCTCACATCTATGGTTTATGCTGGTATTATGGCGAGGTTCCTCAGCTTGAACTTCATAAAAGGTGAGAAGCCCCATGTGGAGCATTTAGAGGGTGGAGGATTGATGAAATTGGGCTATTCAATGATGGTCTCAGTGCTCTTTCTGCTGATATACCTTATTTTTACAGGCAAAGAGACTGCGGGATTTATCACCGCAGGATACGTAAAGACATGCATTGCGGTGGGCATTGCGGTATCACTTGCTTATGTGGTAGCATTATACAGACCAAGGATAACCTCGCTTGCAAAATTGGGTACTTTCTTCAACGACCGTATGTACCTGCCATTCGTTAATGATTACATCATGCCAAAGACCGGGTTCTTTATCGCTCGTATCGTTAATGATTTCGGTAACAGGGGTATAGATGGATTCTTCAATACGAAAGTGATGCCCGGTATATTTGATGCGATTTCACGGGCGATACGGGCTATCCAGTCCGGCTATCTCGCCAGATACATAAAGATCGTACTCGGACTCGTGATGATAACGGTGATTTTGGTTTCGCTTTCAACAGGAGGTGTGGTGTGATATGACGGCATTGACGATGACACTTCTGGCACTGGTAATACTGGTACTGAGTGCAGCGGGTTCTTTCAAGTTCCGCCCGCTGGGCTTCGCAGGTGCTCTCATCGCGATTCTTATAGGGCTGACAATCTGTCCGATATATTATGGCATATTCATCTTCCTCATCGCGTTACTCAACCTGCTCTCGCTTGCCGCATTGCCGAACCTGATAAAGGGAGTGGATTACAGCCTGGTGGGCTTGATGACGCTTGCCACGATGTATGTATTCACCACACGGGATTTCGCCATGGTGTTGCTCGCACTCGTGCTCGTATCTGTACCGACATACATACTGGTGATGCTGAGAGAGGGAAAAGCGGACGTGGAACTCGCGATAAAGTATGTCACGTTCATGGTATTTGCTACGGTGATGTTCCTTATTGGTGCGCTTATATTGCTGTACAGTGATGGTGGGTTCACATACGTGATGGGTTATGTACTGCTGGTGCTCGGGCTGTCGCTGGAGGTCGGGATAGCACCACTGCATGAATGGGTGCCGGACGTCTTCGCTGCGGGTGACCCGATACCGATCTCGATTATAGGTTCACTTGCGAAGGTTGTGCCTTTTGTCGCGGCATTATGGATACTCATACCGACTGTGAATAGCACGATGGCGTCATTAACGCTGTTCACTGCTGTGCTTGCCGCTATATCCATGTTCACAGGCAACATAGGTGCGTTAACAGCTAAGGAGCCTGCGAGAGTGCTTGCATACTCCACAGTCGCCAATATGGGTTATGTTCTGTCGTGCTTCGTGGTGATTGCGAACCCAGAATTTCTCTTTCTCGCGATTGTGGGTGCTCTATTGATGCTGTTCGCGAATGCAGTGGGCAAGATCGGTTTCTTCAATGCGATAAAAGGAGAAGGAGCGTATTCACCACTCATGTATATACTCGCTTTCTCGTTCATCGGTGTGCCACCCCTGCTTGGGTTCTGGGGTAAACTCTACATACTGTTATCCATAGCGAAGATGGAGTACTTCTGGCTGGTTGGTGTTGTCGTTCTCAACTCCGCTATATCTATTCCATATTATATCCGGCTGGCGGGTGAATTGAGTGACGTGTGGCGTCTGAATCTCGTCAATCTCATATGCATAATTGCGGTGATAGTAACGATGGTTTCGGTCGTATTCATGCCGGTTGACTGGTTCTTCAGGAATATTGTGGCGGTTGCGCATACCTTAGGGGTGGTGATATAAGATGATAGAGAATGTGGTACTGATCGGGGTTGTACTTGCGGTATGTGTGCTGACGGATGTTGCGCTTTTATTACTGGTTAAGATCCTGCCGATGTATTATCCATCGGATTTGAAGGTCTCAAGGTGGGAATCGGGTAATCTGCCGATAAAGCATCCAAAATTCACGCTACCGATGCAGTATTTCGGGTTCATGTTCATGTTCATGGCGGCGGAACCGATAATAGTACTGTTGTTGCTATTATCGGCGTATCCTTCAATGGAGTTCATTGCTCTTATGTTGATGGTGCTATTGTTGTTGCTTCCCGCAATCTATGTGGGCTATAAAGCTGCAATTGAGATGGCGGATATAGGAACCAAGCATCAAAAGAAAGAGGGTGATAGGAGATGGTTGTAGAAGGCGAGAAGGACAGGAATGTGCATATACTACGTACGGGCGTGCTGTCACCACTGAAGCGCTGGGGCGTGAAGTGGAGTCTGTGGCCCTGTCATTTTGTCACGTCATGCTGCGGCGTTGAGCTCGCACATGCGTTTGCATGCGGGTTCGATGGTGAACGTCTCGGCACATTGAACATGGGTATCTCCAGACAGGCGAATTTCATCATTGTTGAAGGCACGATAACCCGTAAGATGGCACGAGCGTTGAGGATTGTGTGGGAGCAGATGCCGGACCCGAAGTTCGTGGAGGTAATAGGAGCATGTGGTGAGCGTGGCGGTATCTTCTGGAACAGTTATAATTTAACACGCCCTTCCGATATAGTCCCGGTTGATTTCTTCGTGCCGGGCTGTCCGGTAACGCCTGAAGCTTTATTGCGTGGTGTCAGGGCGGTGCAGCATAAGATAGAGGGGCATGACAGGACAACGATAAAATTCAAGCAGGCGGAACTGCCATCTGAGCCCGGTAAGGAGTGCAGGGTGCCAACAAGCCCCAAGATATTTGCCCCAACACCTCTGGTAAAGGTAGATGTCAGGCGAGAGGTTGACTGGCGTTATGGCGCTGAACTGGTGAGGAATCTGGAATCAAGACTTGAGGGGTTGTACAGGCGTATTACCATCACGGACGTGAACCGAATAGCGATAAAGACCAGCCCGGAGCATCTGCTCGAACTTGCACAGAAATTACGGGAGTCTGGATTTGATCATGTGAAGAATGTGAATGTGATAGATGTGCCGCACGAACAGAAGTTCATAGTGGAGTACATGGTATCGGGTTACAGTGAAGAGCTCATGCCGGTCATTGTGACCATCTTCACAGAACTTGCCAGGCGGGGTAACGCGGAGATACCGAGTCTTGCATCTTTGTGGGCAAGTGCGGACTATTCAGAACGGGAGATGCATGATTTCTTCGG
>JAODGV010000069.1 GCA_025464425.1 Methanosarcinales archaeon
ATACATAAGTTACGAAGATTTTCTGGTGCTATGCGATGAATATACCCTGGCAGAACCGGTGGACGATAAAATAGGTAGATATTCGCCCGCATATTCTGTGCATCATGACCCTGTAAGATGGTTCTCTTCGGTAGTGTCGGTTTATGTGGGGGCTAAGAGCCCGGGTGTTATTTTTCATCCGCTTTTACCGATGAAGACCGGATACAGATCGCATGGCTATGGAATTTACCGCCTGTTCTGGATGTATTGAACGAGATGGGCTTGAAAGTGGAGGATGTGGACGCTTGCTATGGTGCCAGGCAGGTTCTGGCGAGTATCAACTTCGAAGCGGCTCGTGGTGAGTTCCTGGGCATCATCGGACCCAATGGCTCGGGTAAGACCACATTATTGAGAGCGATAACACGAATCTTATATCCCGCTAAAGGCGCGATTATGCTCGATGGACGCTCGATATACGGGCTTGATGCGCGTGAATTCGCACGTAGATTCGCACTGGTGCCACAGGATACAGCGGTTAATTTTGAGTTCTCGGCTCTTGACATCGTGCTAATGGGCAGGAATCCATATCTGAACCGCTGGGAACTCGAGAGTAAGAAAGATATTGAGATAGCCAGGGAGTGTATGGAACTCACCAGCTGCTGGCATCTCGCTGATAGACCGATTACAGAATTGAGTGGTGGTGAGAGGCAGCTTGTGGTGATTGCGAGGGCACTGACGCAGGAGCCTGATGTGCTGCTGCTCGATGAGCCCACTTCTCACCTCGATATAAACTATCAGATAGAGATAATGGAGCTTCTGAAACGTCTGACCACGGAGAAGAGGCTGATAGTAATAGCGGTGATACACGACCTCAATCTGGCTGCACTCTACTGTGATCGGCTTGTGTTGCTACATCGTGGACGTGTGGTCGCTATTGGCAACCCGGATCAGGTATTAACCCCTGAACACATAAAGACAACGTTCGGCGCTGATGTTATAGTGAACAGGCATGTGATAACCAACCACTGCCACGTATCACCCGTACCGGCATCGGCGATACTGCATGATGTGAAGCCAGAAAGCGACCACCGTACTACGGTTCATCTCATATGTGGCGGTGGTACCGGCGCACCATTGATGCATTCACTCACCATGAAAGGGTATGAAGTGAGTGCGGGTGTCCTGAATATGCTGGATACCGATTATGAACTGGCGCAGTTCCTGCGTTTGCGTGTTGTTCGGGAAGCACCGTTCTCACCGATAGGCGAGAAAGCGTTTCGTGAACTCCTGACATTGATAAGGAATGTGGATGTTGTTATAGTCTGTGATATGCCTATCGGCATGGGTAATTTGAGGAATCTGGAAGCGGCAGCGGTGGCTTCTGAGATGGGCAAGCCAGTATTAATCTTCAATGGTATCGAGACCAGGGACTTTACCGGTGGTGAAGCCACGAAACTCTTTGATGCATTGAAGAACCGTGGTGCAATACCGGTGAGAGATACTATGGAACTATTAGATAAACTCAGAGATATTATTGAAGATCGTGAGTAAAATACGAGATGCAGCGTGAATATGAGGAACAGGGCTTCTTCAGGTTCATTGCCTCTGGAGGTAAAGAACTGAAGTGTCTCAAGCCCGGTGAGCGGGATGTAAATACCACCGGCAGGATTATAGAGGCGACGCAAAAGGAGCTCATAACGAGGGAAGGCACGCACAGAACCGTTGTAGAAGGTGTTATAGCGGATTATACAGCGAAGATGCCGTTCTTATCATGGATTGTGCACCCGCAACTGGTGAGAGACCGTGTGATACGTGTGGAGAATGCGTATGTTAGACGCTGGAATGGGCTTGTAACATTATACTTCGGCAGGAATACGAATCTATACGAGGCGAAAGTGCACTTCCCGGATTATAACGAATTGAATAAGCCACATAAGCGCACGATAGGTGATATAATAAGATGTCGAGGGGCATTTGATATAATAGTGGAGGGTGACATCCTGGACGACGGTGACAGGATGGTCGTTGATGACGGTACCGGCGCACTTGTACTGGTATTACAGCAGGTCTCGCAGCAGGTATCGCAGCCTGAGCAATTGTTATCATTTGGAACGCCGGTAATAGTGCGGGGGGATGTGATATTGAGGAATGAGTATGTATTGATAGCGAAGAGTCTGAGGCAAAAGGATAACAGGCTTCTGCTGAGTGAGCTCGTTAGCTTCATGGCACGATATACGGTGTTATGGTGAATGTGGATGAAGCGAGTGATGATAATAGGCGGTGCGGGAGGCATGGGGCGCTGGTTCGCACGGTTCTTCAAGGCCAATGGCGCTGATGTGGTCATCGTGGACAGGAGCGAGCGAACCGGTGAGATAGCCACTGAACTCGGTGTGAACTACAGGACCGCGGATATTTTAAAGGATGCGGTGGACGAGATAGGGGATATGGATATATTACTCCTGTCGGTACCGATAGACCTGACCGTGAAGGCGATAGAGCGTGTGTGTCCGGTGATGCGGAGAGGTTCACTTATCATGGATGTAACGTCGGTGAAGAAGGTGCCGGTTGAGATGATGGCGCGCTACACAGCAGAAGAGGTGGAGATACTGGGTACGCATCCCCTATTTGGTCCTTCTGCGAAGAGTATGGAGGGTCAAACGATTATATTCGTACCTGAGCGTGTGAACCGCCTCTACAAATGGGTGTATGAGCTCTTTGTGCGCAGTGGTGCGAAGATAGAGATACTGAGTGCGGAGGAGCATGACCGGCTGATGAGCGTACTCCAGGGACTTTCTCATTTCGTGCTCATCACTCTCGGTATCACATTAAAGGAGCTCAATTTCGATGTGGGAGCTGCAAGAAGGTTTATGAGTCCGATGTATGAGATACTGATAGATTTTGCAGGCAGGATACTGAATCAGGACCCGCGTCTGTACGCACTGATACAGCGCAATTTCGAGATGGAGAAGATACACAGGACATACATCGGTGTCGCCACCAGGCTTTATGAAGATATAGTTACCGCGGATATAGAGGGGTTCATAGCAGAGATGGAGGCGGCGAGGGCGTGTCTCGATACAGAGCGTGCGATGCGAGAATCAGAGGCGGTGATAGAAGCGAAGATAGCGCTTGAACGTGCCCGGCGGCACACTTCGAAGTAACTTCAACCTTCAGCATCAGGTTGTTTATGCGTCGACCGGGATTTGAACCCGGGCTGTGGGCTTGGAAGGCCCAAGTCATACCCCTAGACCATCGACGCATATCATAAGATTAACTATACGATGATAGTAGCAGCCGAAGCGATTGCAGAGAACCGTTCAACCGCTTCTCTTGCTACCGGACCGCGTATCTCCGAACCTTTCGGCATGCCCTTGTCATCAACTATGACAGCGGCATTGTCCTCGAACTTCACTCTCAACCCCGAGGGACGCCTGTACTCCTTGCGCTGTCTCACTATCACCGCCTTCAATATCTGCTTCTTTATCTCAGGTCTGCCTTTCTTCACCGTTATCACGACCATATCGCCCACGCCTGCACTTGGATACCTGTTCTTCACGCCGCGGTAGCCCTTTACCGCAATGATCTGGAGTACTTTGGCACCGGTATTATCAACACACTCCAGTCGAGCGCCAGCAGGTAGCGCCCTCGTCACTTTCGCTCTTATGCCCTTCATCTTGCCTGTACTAACTATTATAATTATTCATTAAAATTCAATTCAATCAATATCGAGCAGCCATGGCTCCTTCAGACCTGCGGGACAGTTTCTCCTCAAATGGCATTCGCCACAGTTCCTGCTGTTACTCACGCAGCCGGCGAGCTTCGCATATGCGAGGGCGACTTTTGCTCCTTTGTGGTGCATATCCGCGTCTTTCATCTTATCTGCGATCGCAACTGCGCGTTTTGAGACTTCAACCGGGTAATATCCGCCCCACCATACGTTCTCCAGCCCGCTATTCTCCGATACCTTTCTGCCTATCTCATCCATCTTCGCCCTCGTCGGTCCCGGATGGTAATACAGTATGTAATTGGGTCTGAATGGTATGATACGAAAAGGCACAGTGGGGTCTATCGAAGCGAGGAACTCTGCTATGGCTTCTATCTCGTTATCATTTATACCGGGTATGACAATGGTTCTGAACGTGCGGATCTTATCCCTGCCGTTCTTGATGAGGAACTCGGCATTGCGGAGAACCGGTTCAACCGGTGCTCCTGTGATAGCACGGTGTGTATCATCATGGAACGCCTTTATCTCGAAGTTGAGATAGGAGCATAGCTGAATAACCTGCTTGAGTGTGTCCAGACTGAGGAATCCGTTGGTGGCAAAACCCACGCCCAGCCCGGGAATATGCTCTTTCACCAGTGTTACAACCTTCTTTATATAGGGTAGATGTATGGTAGGCTCGCCACCGGTGAAACTCAGCCGGTTCACGCCCATTTTCTTTCCTTCTTGCGATTGTATTCGCATTAAAGCTTCATGGGCGAGCTCTTCCGGTGCGACATAACCACGATAGAACCAGCCACTGCCCGGATACTGCGATAGACGATACGCATTGCAATATATGCATCTGAAGTTACAGCCGAGCATCGTCACAGAATAGCTGTGGAGAACCTGAGCGAGGTTGCAATATGCTATTTCAGGAACGGTGACGCCACAAACGCCTGTTTCACCCGCCAGACGATCAACACCGCATTCCCAGCTACAGAGCCTGCAATTCTCAAAATCCTTCATTTCTCTCTCAATACTACACTCTTAATTTATCTTACAGGAATTAAAATCATGAATAACTACTGCTGTATCTCCACCTCAACCGTAGTCTTTTCAAGATACAGCTGTATCCCATGCCCGTGCCCGTAAAACTCAACTGTTACCGTCCCATCGTTGACAGCAGCGGGCGAATAGTCATCATAAGTTAAATCGGATTCTCTAAGTGTCTTATTAAGCCATGCACTGCAGACAGAGGGATACTCAGTGGAGATGTTAATACTCACATTGGGGTAATAATAGTAATCGGAAATGAGTTTATAGTCACGCCGGAACAACCGCACGGATATCGAGGTGGCACCACGGTAACCCGAGACGGTGTTCCCTGTTAAATTTACCAGTGAGATGTTTATTTGCGGTACACCACCTGATTTATTGAACGAGATATTGAAATCATAGAGCACCAGCCCGCCTGCGGTCTGGCTCTTTATCACCGCACCGTGTTCATACGATAGGTTGTGGTCCGGCAGGTACTTGTAATTGCTTGTGAATGTGATAGCGCCGGAGGCGCTGACGAGAGAGCCATCAAAACCGCTGTAATCAATGCTTACATTAATCAACACAGGCGTTTTTGAAGGGTCCCAGGTTCTTAGTTCAGCCCGGAACTGCACGTACCGATGCCCGTTGAGCGTGGGGAATATAGATGACAGATTTTGACCATTTTCTACCACCACCCAGTCTGTGGAGTTTGACATATCTCCGTTCATGGAAGTTCTCACCTTCATCACAATCTCTGTATTGGATGGTCTCGTTTCGTTCCACGAGATGTTATAATAGCATGTGTTATTGCTCCCGGTGTCATAACCGATGCTTCCAGAATATTTACTCATGTTAGATTCGATATACCCCTCGGAGTAAGGATAGGTGAGCTTCAAATCACCACCTTCAACGGTTACATCGCCATAAACGACGGTGAAATTATCGGTGAAGTTGGTCATGGTCCATCGTGTGCCGGAAGTGGTGGTGCCCGGCTCGTGCACACGCACGGTGATGCACTCACCGTCTGGATTGAAGCTTAAAGAACCCGCGGATAGTGGTAAAGAAAATATGGATTCTTCAATCGGGCTCATTTTAACAGGCACGGAAGTGGATGCTATTGATGATTCAGCATGCATGAGATATTTCATACTGGCGCGTAGCACGGCGAAATCATCGGCTACCTCATCGGCATGCTGGAATTCGCATTTCTTCGTCTCTATCGGTACAACGACGGCGATATACATCGTGGTGGCAAAGAATACAACACCGAGGATCATGAGGATCCCGGTTACAATAGCCTGAGCATCATCCGTAGCTGGTGCACCGATTATTCGCATCCTGTGGATATAATATAGTCATTCTGATAATAAATTGAAATCTGGTGCTTGATGCCTGAAATTTTTACTGAGCTAAACAAATACACTTTAAGGAATCTTCAAATTCAACTTCTATGCTATACTCTATATTGCATAATAGCTTACTTCACAATCTCTATCCTCGCCTCTGATTTCTTCAACCACAGGTTCACCGGCTTCGATTCATTACCATAGAATATCACCTGCAGAGTGTTTCCGATTTTGTTAATATAGAAATCCCCGGGGTCTGTGCCGTAACTCAGCCCGGCATCTTCACAGGTCTTGTTGAACCATCTTCCCCATATGTCAGGATATGCGGTGGTGATATTAAATGTGAGATTGAGGAAATTCAAGCCGCCGGTGACCAGCCCGGCGTCCTGATAATAAGCTTTTACAGTGGAGCTGAATGCGCCACTGACCGATGATTCACTGCCGGTTAAATTAATCGCAGTGATTTTGAGCGATATGTTACCATTTTCATCCGTGCTGATAGAGAAAGGAGGAGATAAGTGCATGAACCCGCCCTCCGTCTGTTTCTTTATGATCGCACCATGCTCGTAACTGATATTGTAATTTGGTAGATAAAGGTACTGGCTGCGGAATTCTATGTTACCGGTGCAGTTAACGAGCGCGGGCGCTTCGCTACCGCCGTATTCGTAGCTGATATTCACCCAGTGTAAGACAGGTGTCTTATACGGGTCGTTCGTTCTGAGCTCGGCTCGCCACTGGATGTAACGATGCCCGTCAGATACAGAAGGCAGATCAGAGATGTCGGTACCATTGGTCGCGGGAACGAAATCCGGGTCATCCCAGTCCATGGCACCGCTCATATTTTCATTTATGGACGTTCGCACTTTCATGATCACGCTCGTCATTCCGGGGTCTGTGGTTGCAT
>JAODGV010000070.1:0-2360 GCA_025464425.1 Methanosarcinales archaeon
CGGCGGGTGGATGCCGCCCTGGGGAATAGAATACGTGGTGGATGCGTTGAATGCTTACATACTGGTAATAGTCCTGTTTTTAGCACTGATCTGTGTGACGTATTCAAAGCGGAGCATAGAGCACGAACTGCCACAGAAGCTCACCGCATTTTATACCATCTATCAACTCCTCGTCACCGGGCTGTGCGGTATCACCGTCACCGGTGACATATTCAACATGTATGTCTTCATCGAGATAACCTCCTTATCTTCGTATGCGTTGATAGCCTCGCGCGGTAAAATAGCATTGAAAGCGAGCCTCACATACCTCATTCTGGGCTCTATCGGCGCCTGCTTCTTCCTGCTCGGCATCGGATTTTTATATTCGGCAACGGGTTCGCTGAACATGCGTGACATCTCGCTCATCCTGCCGCCTATGTATGATAACCGTGTGGTTCAGGCGTCTTTCGTATTCTTCATCGTTGGACTGAGCATAAAGATGGCGCTCTTCCCGCTTCATACGTGGTTACCGGATGCACATGCCTTCGCTCCTTCTGAGATAAGTGCGATGCTATCCGGTATCATAATAGAGATTTCCACCTACGCATTCGTAAGGCTCTGTTTCTCGGTTTATACCTTTGATTTCCTCAAATTATTCCCCGTATTCGATTTCATCTGCTGGATTGCTGCCCTGGGCATAATCATAGGTTCTATACTGGCGATAGCGCAGCTAAACCTGAAGCGTATGCTCGCTTATTCTTCAGTATCCCAGATGGGCTACATCATGCTCGCGGTCGGACTCTCCACATCCACGCACCATCCACTCTGGGGCGGACTGAATCCCGCACTGATGCACATATTGAACCATGCATTGATGAAAGGTTGTCTCTTCCTGGTGGCTGGTGCGTTCATCTACAAATCCGAATTGTGGAACATAAGTGATTTCCAGGGTCTCGGCAGGAAGATGCCATATACCTGTGCGGCATTCACCTTTGCTGCGATCTCCATGATCGGCGTACCGCCGAGCGTGGGATTTGTATCGAAGCTGTATATAATACTCGCCGCACTGGATGCGGGTAAATTCATCTTCGTGGCGATCATGCTGCTCAGCACGCTCCTCAATCTCGTGTATTTCTGGCGTGTGATAGAGACGATGTATATGAAAGAAGTCCATTCCTCTCATGCTATGGATGAGATACCCCGTAGCATGCTCATACCGGTATTGATACTCGCTTCTCTATGCGTCATCATGGGTATTGTCTGGCTTATGGAGGTGCCCATGCCGGTACTGGACCACGTAAATGCCCTCTTCGGGCTGGGGAGGTATGCACCATGATAGAAGAATCAATAAGACCGCTGATGGCTATTCTCTGCCCCGCAATCGCTTCCATACTCATCGTGCTATCGGGTAAGCGTCCCAATCTGAGGGAGAGCTGGACGATGCTTGCAAGCATCATGCAGTTTGTCATCATCTTCTCTCTCGTGCCACATGTTATAGAGGGGCATAACATCGAATTCAGGTTCTTCACCGCATTCCCGGACGTAGATTTCGGCTTCCGGATAGACGCCTTCGGGCTCATATTCGCAATCACTTCCACCTTCCTCTGGATACTCGTCTCCGCATACTCCATCGGATACATGCGTTCTCTGCGTGAGCATGCGCAGACCAGGTATTATTTCTGCTTCTGCTGGGCTATATTCGGCGCGGTGGGTGTAGCACTATCCGGTAATCTGTTCACGATGTTCGTATTCTATGAGATATTGACGGTCTCGACGTATCCGCTGGTGGCGCATGACCAGACGCCGGAAGCGCTGTCGGCGGGGCGTAAATATCTTGCGTATCTGCTCACTGCGGGCTGTTTCTTACTCGCTGCGCTGGTTATTACCTACTATTACACGGGAACCACGGACTTCGTGGCAGGAGGGATACCGGGTCTTGTGGAAGTATCACGAACGGCACTGGTTGTATTATTCGTGCTGTTCCTCATGGGGTTCATGAAAGCTGCGTGGATGCCATTCCACTCATGGCTGCCATCTGCTATGGTCGCACCGACGCCGGTGAGTGCGCTTTTACATGCCGTGGCGGTGGTGAAAGCCGGCGTGTTCGGTATCGTGCGTGTGGTATGCTACATATACGGAGTGGACTTGATGCACGGATTGGGACTCGGAATAGCACTTGCATGCCTGGCTACTTTCACGCTGATCGTTGCCAATCTCTTTGCGCTTGCGCAGGACAATCTCAAGAGGCGGCTGGCATATTCCACGATAAACCAGTTATCGCTTATTATATTCGGTGCGGCATTATTATCACCGGAGGGGATAGAAGGTGCGATGATGCATATACCATTCCACGGGTTCATGAAGATAACGCTCTTCATGTG
>JAODGV010000070.1:2504-3080 GCA_025464425.1 Methanosarcinales archaeon
TATATACCGCATTCTTTGAGAAGTCAGAAACAGATAATGATAGCAGAATAAAGGAAGCGCCTCCATTCATGCTCGTGCCCATAGCAATTACCGGCACTGTCTCTATTATATTCTTCTTTTATCCTGATCTGTTTTACATATCAGAGCTCGTGGAGACCGCAGCAGGGGGTGTGCATCCGTAGCGATGGGGATAGATGAAATCATGATGTATGTTTTCGTGACATTCTGGATAGTCTGGGTGGCAGTTAACAGGAAAGAACCCGGGAGATGGCTCATAAGGTTCTGTGAAGGACCACTGATGATATTTGCGAGGTTCGTTGATTATCACGTGATGAGACTGGCGGGCTTCTTCGTTTGGCTGAGCAGGAATCCGGTGGCTGCATTGAGAATAAAGGGCAAAGAGGTGAAGCTGATAGTGGAGAGACCGAGCGTTACGCCTGAGCGGGCTGAGGAATATGAGCGTGAGCTGGAAGCGACGAGGATGAGAGAGCCGGTAAGAGAGCCGATGGTGAGATTGAGCATAGGGGCAGCAACACTGCTCGTGCTACTATTCATCGCTTTATATCTGGTGTTTAT
>JAODGV010000070.1:3101-6092 GCA_025464425.1 Methanosarcinales archaeon
GTAACTGCGCCAGACGGAGAGGTCGTGGGTGTTATATCCGAGATAGATCTCATTAAAGCCTTCGACAGGGACTGGAATAGATTGACGGCGGAGGATGTCATGTCAACCTTTGTGAGGGCAATAGACCCGGAGACGACACTGAAGAGGGCTGCGGATATTATGCGTGAATATAACATCCACAGGTTATTGATACTCTCTCTGAGCCCGGCACCGGGTATTCCCATAGGGATACTAACCGCACGTGACATACTGAGAGCGAGTATTAAATGATAAACCAGAAAAAAATTATAAAATATGAGATACGTATGTGGGGATGATAGGGGATGGTAGTGTGGAATAAGTTCATTGCCGCACTGAAATGCTTTTTTAAATGCCCTTCGGAGACTATGAGGCTCATGCTGAGTTTGAATCCGCCTTATGACTCACAGGCAGTGGAGGCGGTGAAGGAGCACTGTCCGGGAGTGGAAGTGGAGAGTGTGGGGTTTTACGCCGGGCTATTACTCGCTATCCTCTTCCTCATACTCTGTGTATTCGCATATATAATATCGCTACTTTACGGAGGCTGACTCTCATGGCTCCGGATATGCCGCGGGACGATATAATCATGATATGCCGTCTCTAAATGCTTTGATAGGAGCATGACAGTGCAATAAAAGAGAATAATCAGGACGTATCGCACATCACAGAACAGGACATCCATCGGCGTAGGGACGTATGGTTTACACACTGCCGCCTCACCCATGAACCTGCATAACAGCTCATACCATCTCAGGGCATAGTATAAGAGACTGTAAACGTTCACCGCACATAGACCCATTGCTATATACTGAATGACCCGCCTCAGTTCGTGTTTGTATTTCACTTTTATAGCCAGTGCACAGAGATAGCCGAAGAGGGACCAGCTGATGATGGCGAGTGAAATACCCGAATAAGTGCTCTCCCAGAAGGTTATACAGCCATCACTACTTATAACAGCGCGCCATAAAATCGCGACTGATAAAATCACTATCAGTGTTCGTTCATGTGTAATAATCCAGAATATATCACCCCTTCCGCTCCTCCGCTCCTCACGCATTCTGATTAGCAGTCTGTAATTCCTCTGCATCACTTTTAGATATCGCATCATGGCGATTGTTACACAATAATACATCACGAAGAGCACATAGCTCGCATCACGATAGACCAAATCCCGGAGCTCTGACACTTCCACACGCAGACATCCACACCCCCTCAGCCCGTAATAAATCGCGATATAGAGGTTTATTACGATGAGTGCAATGGCAATGCCGCGATAAATCCTGCCAGAGACCTGCCAGTCCGTCTCTCTTCGACTATTTGAGTACATATATGCCATCAGAAGCCAGCCTACTATGGAGAGTGAAACAGCAGATAACACACACTCACCGGTGCTAATCTCCTTATCTGAGCTCACGACCATTCGCCATAAAACAGCAATGCCCACTATTATGACTAATAGTCGCTCATCTGTGATTATTCTGAATACAAACTCCCTTCCATTATCCATCTTTCGGAATGCTGAGTATCCGGGCTCAGGTCACTCTCAGGGAGCAGTTCGTGGTTATATCTCTTATTCCTTATACCTCTCTTCCCCTTTCTTAATCAGGTATTCGCATTCCTCAGATGCCCGTTCTAAATACTTTGATAGCACTATCGCCGTGCAGAAGAATATCGTCAGCATGAAGTACCTTATATCACGGAATACGAAATCCAGGGGTAACAGTGTCTTCTCCACCTCAGGCTTATATATCAGGGTGTACCACCGCATACCATAATAGAAGAGGGTGTACATGTTTACCGCGAAAATAGCAGAAGCAATGCCCTGATATATCCTTGCAACGCTTGGTCTGGTGGTCCTCACTGCTAATGAACTTATGTAGCCGAAGAGGACCCAGCCTAATATGATGAGTGCCATCCCGGAGACCATACTCTCCCAGAGGACTATCTGTTTGTCAAAACTGATGACCGAACGCCAGAGGAAGACCAGCCCAAGCAATACTATTACCGTTCGTTCATCTGTTATTATGCGGAATATTGATTCTGAGACGCCTCCTTTACGCATCTCCGGCATTCTCTCTGTTACTAACAGGTAATTGTCATGCATCTTTCTCAGGTATCCCGTTGCCCATATTATTCCTGAGTACGCAAGCACCAGCATGGCATATCTAACATCACGGAGAAAGAACTCATGTGGCACAAACAGCGCAGTTCCCCCTGCCTTTAATAATTGATACCAGCGCATTCCATAGTAAATAAGGGCGTAGATATTGAGTGCAAATGTGGTGATGGCGAGTCCCTGAGCCATCTTATTGGAGATCAGCCAGCTCGTCTCACTCCTGGATAGTGAATAGAGATACGTGAAGATGAGCCAGCCGAGCAGGATGATGACCACACCTGAACACACACTCTCCCGGTACGTTATTGTTCTGTCAATGCTTATAGCAGTTCTGATCAGAATCACCGCAACTGCTATCAGCGCTATGACACGCCAATCCCTCATCAGTTCGTCTGTCTTCATCAATCTTTTCAATATATACAATGTTATATAAATATCTTTCGATTTTTCGCCGTTCACGTTCACGGTGTGGATGGTATTGCCATTCGTGCAGTTTCGGACGATTCTCAGCAGTACGGATTCGTTATAGGTTACTCAACAGAATTGGGAGGTCAATACTTTGTCCCATATTGGTTAAAATACTCCTTAAAATCGTGGTTCAGTGTATCATCCACATACACGTTACCATCTATCTCACGATTGCAAAGGAACTCGAATATTTCGGTTATCCGGAGTATATGATACAACTTTAATTGATATTCCTCAAGTATTTCCTTATCGGCATCGTCCAGCTCCTCACGGTCAACCGCCACCAGGATACCCGCTGGCTTTATCTCACGCATCGTCGCCAGTTTCTGCCATGACTCCACCTTCGTTGCACCTGTGGTGATGACATCATCCACAATCAATACAGTATC
>JAODGV010000071.1 GCA_025464425.1 Methanosarcinales archaeon
GAATATATACAGCCCGTGAGTTTTGTTAAAGTTTTTGAATACGTAAAAGGTGCGAGGATAGAAGGTACCGCACCTGAAGGCTCTTTAATTGAAGTATCAACAAATGTAACCACGAATCAGGGCAGAGAATTTGTGTACTCTCAACGAATAGAATCAAACGGTACATTCAGGTTCATCGTGCCTTATTCTACCGAAGGACCTGTGAAGGGCGGCACAAATTTCGACGTCTTTGCAGCTCCTTATAAAATAAGAGCGGGTCACATGGAGAACGATACGATAGTGTGGGCTGTGGAGAAGGAAGTACGAGTGCCGGAAGAGGCAGTAATGGAAGGTAAAACGATAGAAGTGGAACTGTGAATTGGGCTTGAATGCGCAGCACCCTCTCTCCGCACGCACCCTCAAAGAACCCGCTATTTATACACTATAAATGTAAGAGTATAACTATGAATGTGGAACTGAGTCGTGTTCTGTATATAGACCTGAGCAAGAAGAGCATAAGCATAGAGGACAGAAGTGATCTGTTCGACGCGTATATCGGTGGCACAGGTGTTGCGATAAAACTCCTGGCTGAGGAGTGTCCTGAGGGAGTGGACCCCTTAAGTGGTGCTAATCCCATAATACTCGCAGTTGGTACCATATCAGCACTTTATCCCGCAGCTTCCAAGACCGTAGCCATGTTCAAGTCGCCTTTAACATCGAATCTCGGTGAGAGCCACTGCGGTGGCAGGAGTGCAATTGCTATAAGGCTTGCTGGTTACGGCGCAATTGTTATCCGTGGTAAGAGCGATATACCGGTATATCTGGCGATACATGGTGATGATGTCAGGTTCAAAGATGCTTCTTCGATCTGGGGTGTGGATTCTGAGACTGTTGGCAGGATACTGCGTGAAGTGGAGCCTGGCGCGGGCATGAGAACCATTATACGGATCGGGCGTGCAGGGGAGCGGCTCGTGCGGTACGCATGTGCGGTCTCCGAGACGTATCGTCATTTTGGACGGCTCGGGCTGGGTGCCGTCATGGGTGCGAAACGATTGAAAGCGCTGGTCATATCCGCGGACAAGAGCGTGGAAATACCTGGTGATACGAGAAAAGCATACAAGTCAGTCTATGATGAGATACAGGATCTTGTGGTAAAGACCGATGCAATGGAGAAGTACCATGACCTGGGCACTTCAGGCAAGATTTACAGCCTGGCTAAGCTCGGTGGCATGACCTACAAGAACCTTGAATCGGGCAGTCCACCGGATGAGTTGGCACGTGAACTATCGGGCGAGAACTTCGCAGAGAAGTTGCTTGCCAGGCGTGTATCGTGTGCACACTGCCCGGTCGGCTGCATTCATCTGGCATCGCTCCGTGAGCTTTACGAGCCTGGTTATTATTTCAAGACCACGACCATACCATACGACAACGAGCCGATTTACGCAACCGGATTTATGCTTGGGATGAATAAACCGGAGGATTGCCTCCGATTGATTGATGTGATTGACAGGATTGGCATGGACGTGATAAGCACAGGAGTGATACTGGCATGGGCGACGGAGGCGTACGCACGTGGACTGATAACAGACGAGCATACAGACGGTGTTGAGCTACGGTGGGGCGATGTGCATGGCTATTGTGAAGCGATAAAGAGGATAGTGAGTATGCCAACCGATTTCTATCGTGCTCTGGCAAGGGGCGTTGAATATGCTTCGGGCGTGTATGGCGGGCAGGACTACGCACTCGCATTCGGCGGTAACGAGATGCCCGAATATCATACCGGGATTGCATGTTATGTGAACAACCTCGTGGGTGCGAGGCACAGCCATCTCGATTCCGCAGGTTACGACCTTGACCAGAAGCTGATAGGTAAGAAAGTGAGTATTGAGGACATAGTCAGTTCACTGCTGAGCGAGGAGGAATGGCGGCAGGTGCTATCCAGCCTCGTTGTATGCTTCTTCGCACGGAAGGTCTACTCGCCTGAAGTGACAGTTAAAGCGCTTAACGCATTAGGACTCGAGCGTAAGTGGACGGAAGAGGATTTGAAGGCACTCGGGCGTGAGATACACCGTGCAAAGATGAACTTCAAGTTCCGAGAGGGGTTTGATATCGCGAAATTACGCATACCAAAGCGCATACTGGAGGTGCCAACGCCGAACGGTATGCTGAAGGAAGAAGACCTGCGTCATGCACTCGCGATCTACGAGGAGAAGATACGTTCCTGAGCGCAAAGATGTAAGCCCGCTATCCGAATACGCCGATGGGGAAATGGATGAGGATAGAGAAAAGCGTAATAATAGAGATTATCGCGATTATACTGGCGATAAAGATTTTTTCCTTTATCCTGGCTCCTCTGGCGTGGACGGTCTTTAAAAATCAGCCATGCGATATTATCTCCCTCTGGAAGCAATGGGATGTCTCTAACTACATATATATAGCAAAGAACGGTTATACCGCAGTCGGAGAAGGGAGATATTTTATCGTTTTTTTGCCTCTTTATCCCTTTCTGATAAGAATCTCAGCCATGCTCATCGGGAACTACGAGGTATCTGCACTGTTAATATCAAACTTCGCATCGCTCATCGCGGGTTTCTACCTTTACAGACTCGCAAAAGTTGATTATCCACACAGCACGGCACTAAAAAGCGTTTTTTATCTCTGTATCTTCCCCACTTCTTACTTCTTAATCGCGGGATATACAGAAAGTTTGTTTTTGTTCCTGACGATTGGCTGCTTCTATTATGCAAGGGAACGGAACTGGCTCACGGCGGGTGTGATGGGGATGTTCGCATCAGCTACAAGAATCAC